>JAEUQN010000110.1 GCA_016789725.1 Blastocatellia bacterium
ACCGGAGCAGATGTTACCAGCGGTAAAATCGTCAACGCGGATGACAGTGGAACCTTCCAACTCTTCAACATTACGGGCGGAGCCAATCAGGAAGTCCGCAGCGGTTCGACCGTCACCATTGGCGGCGGACGCACCTGGACATTTCGCATCGTCTTTGATCCCAAGATTCCAGCCCCAGCCGGTGGAATCTCCAATCTGGCCGCAAGCCAGGTCATTGCGGATGTATTGAATTCAACGTTCACAATTTTGCAAGGTACGACCGTCGTCGGAACCTCAGCTTTGACGGGACGTGTGGATACCAATTCACGGTTTATCAACCCGCTGGCACCACGACTGGACCCGCTGGTCGTTTTCATCAAGAGCGGAAACGATGAATTTTCGGTCGAAGCTTCGGGCTACGACTCGAATCTCAACATCCACCAGATCGCCTATCAATTTTATGATAGTGGTGGCAATCGTGTTGGCAGTCCGCAAATTTATGATGTGAATTTGCAGAGCCTTGGCCTTTTGAAAGGACAGGCTTTCACGTTCGTTAAGAAATTCACGGCCAAGGCGAGCGGGCAGAATTCGCAACAAGTACAGGTCTTTTTCTACGATAGTGACGGGCAACAAGCCTTTGCGACCTCCGGTCCCATTGGCACGGGACGGGGACGCGTTGTGAACGCAACGACCGTGTCTGCCGCCAGCTATGCACCGAGCGCCGTTGCCACTGAAGGCATCGTCTCAGTGTTTAGCGAAGACTTCGGGGCCAAAGCGGAAGGGGCGATAACAACGCCGTTGCCCTATGAGTTAAGTGAAACGAAGGTTTTCGTAACTGACGCCAATATGGTGGAGCGCGCGGCTCCGCTCTTCTTCGTGTCTCCCACACAAATCAACTATCTCATTCCCGAAGGCACTGCACCGGGTGAGGCCAAGATCGCGATCGCCAATAAAGGCGCGGTCGTATCAACCGGGACCGTCAAGGTCGCTGAGATGTCGCCCGCTTTCTTTACCGCCAACGCCGATGGCCGAGGCGCACCCGCAGCGTATGCCGTTCGCGTCAGGGCGGATCATTCGCAGGTCAGCGAATCCGTCGCGGAATTTGACACGGTGCAGCGAAAGTTTGTGCCGTCACCGATTAATCTCGGTCCGACCGATGAACAGGTAATCCTGGTCCTCTTCGGAACGGGTATTCGGTATTACAGTTCCATGAACAACGTCAAAGCGACGATTGCCGGAGTGGAAGCAGAAGTCCATTACGCAGGGCCGCAAGGCCAATACATCGGACTCGATCAGGTCAACATTCGGGTGCCGCGCAGCGCGCTCGTGAGTGGAGAAGTTGATTTAGTCCTCAGCGTAGACGGGATGAAATCAAACCCGGTCCGCGTCCACATTCGATAATCCGATTTGCGGTTTTTGATGGGTGCGCCAGCCAAGCGCTGACGTCCCCATCGAATTCCCGCTTCACTCTTAACTTTACTCGCAATCATTGATACTTTGAGTCAAACAGTAATCACAGCAACCCCAAAATTTGCTGCTGATTCTTGCTTAGGAGGAAAGCATGAATAAAACAAGTTTCGGTACGGCAGTCGGCGTCAAGGGACTTAGTCTGGCGATGATCCTCTCCAGCAGTATGCTCCCCGCGTTCGCAAGCCACACCAAAAATTCACTCCCGAAGACCTTGTCACCCGGAGCCATCGGCATTATCCAATCTGAAGGCGTCGTCACCATTAATGGACGCGAAGCCAACGGCAGCTTTACGTTGTGGGGCGATGAATTGGTGCAGGCATCCACGGGCGCGCGTATCGTCTTCGGCACGCTCGGCGAAGTCAACATCAGCCCAGGCGCATCCGTGCAACTGAAGATGGAAAATGCCAAGCTGCACGAAGCAGCCGGCAGTCAGGCTTTCTCCGCTAATTTGCTGGCGGGCGAAATGAAAATCAAACTGCACGGTGATTCTGGCGCATTGGTCAATTCTGTAGATTCCGAATTTACGGCGTCAAAAGGCTCTCAATTCAAAATAGATTTGAAAGAAGGCCGGGCCATGATTCAAAGCACCAATGGAACGGTTTTAGCCAACGCGCACTCGCCTGCCGCTAAACCTCTCGACAATAAAACAGCAACCTCAACGACAACGAAGAAAGACACGCAACTGATGGCGGCCAAACGATTGGAAAAATTGATTGGCAACTTCAAGCTGAGCGTGCCGACCACCGTCGTAGCGGAAGCCGCACGTCGTGAAAAAGCGATGGACGACCTCTCGCAACGGCGCAACGCATTTATGCGATCCATCTCGCTTTCCTCCTCCAACGCGTTCTTTGCAGATCGCAATAGCAAATCTACAGCCTCAATGGCCCGCAGCATCGGCGCAGCCGAATCGCTGAACGGAATGATCGTCAACGGCAAACTCACATCAGGCCGGGAGATGCTGTGGGGTGGTGAGGTCCTGGAAGCGCCCAAAGGGTCCGGCGCACGCGTTGCTTTCCCAACCATTGGACAGGTCGTGCTCAACAGCGGAGCCAAGGCCAAAGTCGCAACGGAAAGCGTGGGAATCGTCGCGGCAGGTCAATCGGCTCAACGCGTTTTGGCTGCGCAATTATTGAGCGGCGATGTGCAGGTTCGCTTTGATCCACAAGCCAGCGGTTATGTGCGCGCGGGCGATTCCGTGATGGCCGCCACGCGCGGGGCCAGCTTCCGCGTCGAAATGCGCGAAGGAAATGGCGCAGTAGATGTCTCGAATGGTTCGGTCATGGTCATCGGCAATTGGCCGTTGCTTGCGCCTCCGGTGATAAAGGATGAAGCTTCCGGCAAAACCCGACTTGAAACCAAAGGCTATAACATTCGTCCAGCAAACTTAGCAGCAGCCTTCACGGTCAGCGTCAAAGGGTCGCATCCCATTCAAATGCGCGTGACAGATGATCAGAACAAACCGGTTGCCGATGTTCCCGTAAAATTCACGCTGAATGGAACGGGTTCGCTTGGTTTGACCAAATTCGGACTGAACTCAATTGAAGTCAAAACGAATGCCAATGGCATTGCGTCAATTCCCTATCACGCCCCAACTGAAGTTGGAACAGCCAATGTCACCGCCGAAGTTCCCGGAACGAATGCGACGACCACCACTACTGCAAACGTCACGGCTCAAAGCGATAGTTTCTGGCAAGGCCCGTGGCCGGCGGTCGCTACTTTTGCGGGGGCAGTCGGAGCGGGCGTAGCGATCTATGCTTTAAGAAAAGATCGCGTCACCATTACGGGCAAAGGCGATTTCTTGATCGTGCCGTAAAGGACGCGAATCGATCAAAATTGAACAGGGGCTATTTCGATTGAAATAGCCCCTTTTTCTTTGATCCCAAAGTGGCCATAACGCGCCCGAATGAAGCAATCATTCCGGCAAAATATACCCTCTGAACTTATACTTCGTCCCCTTGTCCAAATTGGTGAACGGTAAAAACGCATCACTAATCATCCATCGCCCGCGCGCGTTCATTTCGGTTATAAACACACCTTCATCATTGACCGCTTCGACATAGGCAACATGTCCGGCGCTGCCGCGTCGCGTCCACACCATGATGGCACCTTTGACGGCGGCTTTGGGGTCCTCAGATACGTTGCGCCCCTCTTCGGCGGCATTATCAAACCAACGTCCGCCATCCCCGCTCCAGGTCACTGGCGCTCCATTAAATTCTTTCCACTTACGAGCCGCGTACCAGGTGCAATAGCCGGGAAAAAACTGATGCTCCGGTTTGGATTTCCAAATCGGCTCCGTTGCATTGAGTTCGGCGGTGGCAGGGGTCGTGCGAACTATATTCTCAAATGTTACGGATCGGGGTCGAGAGGCAACCTTGAGCGGTCTGGTCTCGATTTGCCCAACGTTCACGACAATTTGATCCATCGTCTGTGATGGCATCTCTGCACCTTGCTGGATTTCCGAAAGGCGATACACCGCGAGAAGGTTCGTCAAATTCGGAGCTTCATTGGTCTCAAAGTAGAGATGAAAATGCCGGGCGTTGACGGTACTTCCCTTGAGCAAAAACTGCACGGTCCCTTGTGCATTGCGCGTCGCGTGATAATCAGGGGCAAAATCAAAGTAGAGAGGGATTTTTTCATCTACCAAACCGCCCGTTGAATTCACCTCAACAACACGCAGCGTATTGGAAACAAAGACGCCGCGTGAACGTGCCGTCTTGAGCACAATTGAAAAATTAATCTCAACCGCAACAGGGCGGTTATATTGCTCCGTGTTGGCGGGTTCAACCGTAAGGGGAATTCGATAGCTCCAATTCGGATTCCACCAATTGGGGGCAGCCAGGATGACTGGCCCGTACAACACCAGCAGTAAAAGCGATAGCGTATTGCGTACGATTTTCCGGGGATCAGTTATTCGCATCACTTACTCCGAATAATCAGCGCGGGGCCGGGCAACAGCACTTCAATGCTATCGGATTCGGCATCTGCAAGAACTTCGATTCGATTCGCGCCGCGTTTCAGGATTTTTGGATCAATGGTTATTTTTTGGTACAGAATGTCCTGTTTGCCGTTCCCCCCAACAGCGACAGGCACACCATTCAACGTAAACGAGTTTTTCCCTCTTCCGGCACCACCACCAATAACGACCACATTCAACTCAGCGCGTTCGATGCGCGCCGGATCAAGATCAAGATCAATCGTGCAGCTTTTCTTATCACCGTTCCGGGACCAAAACGGGGCGGGAAGATCACGCGACTGATAGATAGTCACGCGGGTGCCTCTTGACTTGGTGGCAAACAACCCACCGATGACCGGCGTGAGATAGGTAAGCTCCGGGTGGTCCTTGAAATGCACAACCGCGCGGACCGCCATCTCCTGCTGCTCCTGCAACATTGACGTGTCCCAATCGGACGAGAACGGATACTGCTTCGCGGTTCCAATGATGGCCTGTGGCTCTTTATTGATGGTCATCCCGTGCCAGCCATAGGTCATCGTGTCGCCGTTTTCATCGTAGCCATAATAAAACCCCTGATAATCAACCGATGAAATCAGTGAGTCATCCGAACTGGACAGCTTGAAGCGAATCGCCTCCTGATTGCCTGGAATGGCTTCGGCTTTGATGAGCGCATTGAACCCACGAATGCCTGCGCGTTCCAAATCTGGATGATCGCGTCGCAACTCAACTCGCAACGCGGCATTGCTAACGCTGAAGTTCCCCCAAAAACTGGAGCCACGATCACAGGCAAATTGAAAGGCATTGTAGCCATTCACGAGGTCGGTCGGTTGTAAATAAAGTGCGGGGTATTGATGCGTACAATGTCGGTTATACGTGCCAACATCCTGAAGTGAATATGTCGTTCGCCCATTCACAGTAACTCGTTTATTCGCGGTTCCCGGATTCCCGCCCCATAATTCCAGATATAGTTCGGCGCGGTGAATTTGGCGCAAATCCTCATTGATCGGAATCAGCATCATTCCGTTTTCGCGGACTTCGGCACGTTGGCTGTATTGCGGATGAATCACCGCTTCGGGCGAGTTCACGCGGAATCGTTCGTCAAACTTAGGGTTCCCAAATTCGAGTCCGCGTTGATACCAATAGGTACGGAAGAATTGCCCCTCTGGCGATTGGGCAAAAGAGGAAAGCGAAAACAGCATCAAGACAAGTAACGACCGGAGTATCGTATGTTTCATTCTGAACTTGGGTTGTTTATCTCAGGGGGCAATTTCGGTTGAGACCAAGCCTCAACCTTTCGATCAGGCTTAAGTATGCCCTGTCTTCTCCGTAAATTCAAAATCATCGCCGCCGGACGACGCGGACACGATGGGTCTCGCTATCCCCGATGTAGATCGCACCGTCTCGATCCACAAACACACCGTGCGGACGCGCCATCCTGCATTGCATTGGATTTCCTTCCGGCCCATCGCCGCGCTCGCCCGTGCCTGCAATCAATTTCAGCACGCCGCTGCGCACCTCAATCATCCGAATCGAATGGCTTTCGGTGTCGGCCAAATAGACGTTGCCATCGGGGCCGAGGCTGATACCTTTGGGGCCGGACAACGTCGCTGTTTTTGCGTCACCACCATTGCCCGTGAAACCTTTTTGCCCCGTGCCTGCGACGTGATGAATCGTCCCGGTTTTCATATTCAATTTGTACACCGCATTGCCTTCGCGCAGCGCGAGCCACAGATTCCCTTGACGGTCGAAGTCAATCGCGCGCGGTCCATTAAGCGGCGTGCCTGCGATTTTGGCACCATCAGGCGTCGGCTTCTTTTCGCCGGTGCCTGCAAATGTCGTGATGATGCCCGTCTTCATTTCGACCTTGCGAATGCGGTGATTCAGGATGTCACAGATGTACAAATCGCCGCGCGCATCGAATTGTATGCTGTGTGGTTGACTCATCGTAGCTTGATTTGCGGCACCACCATCGCCGGAAAATCCCTGCCGCCCGTTGCCCGCCGTCGTCGTGATGATTTTCGTTTTCGCATCCACGCGCCGCACCGTGTGATTGAGCCGTTCGACCAAAAACAGATTGCCTTGTTTATCGAAACGAATTTCATATGGCTCATTTAATTCAGCCTTGATCGCCAAACCGCCATCGCCGCTGTAGCCTTTTGTACCTGTCCCCACAACAGTGGTGATCATGCCGTTGCGATCAATGCGGCGAATCCGGTGATTATTAGTGTCGCACACATACAATGCGCCGTCGGGACCACGCACCAGACCAAAGGGCTGATCAAGCTTCGCTGCCGTTGCCTGTCCGCCATCGCCTGCGTATCCGGCTTGTCCGGTGCCTGCAAACGTTTCGATCTGCCAAGTAGATTGCGCAATGGCATCGCCACCAATTGCCCAAACCAATAAACATGCGGCCAGGAATATTTGTTTCATTTGACTGTGCTGCTCCTCATGAATTGCTTGACTTAAACTGGTCTGACCATAGAATTACCGTAGCAAATTTAGTGAGCCGTATTCTCGGTTCACTCTCTTCCGAAAGCAAATTTATGAAAAAGCAAATCGCCATTTTTTTAGGCCTCGTGATTATGAGTTCACTAACGTTCTCAACGCCTCAATCTGACAATGAAAAGGGCTTCGTATCGCTATTTGACGGGAAGACGCTGAACGGGTGGAAGCTGGTACGCGGACACGGCCCCGGATATGTAGTCAAAGACAATACTATCGTTTGCCCGGCAGACGGCGGCGGGAATTTATACACTGAAAAAGAATACGCGAACTTCGCCTTCCGCTTTGAATTCAAAGTCGAACCCGGCGGTAACAACGGCATCGGCATTCGCGCTCCACTCGAAGGCGATGCGGCGTATCAAGGGATGGAAATTCAAATCCTGGACGACCAGCACGAAAAGTACAAAGGCAAGATCAAATCCGAACAACATCACGGCTCGGTGTATGACGTGATCCCCGCGCGCACAGGCTTCCTGAAACCGGCAGGCGAATGGAACACCGAAGAAATCCTAATGAATGGCAGCCGCATTCGTGTGACGCTGAACGGCGTGATTATTCTGGATGCTGATTTGAGTTTGGTGAAAGAAGCAGAAGTCTTGAAGAAGCATCCAGGCTTGCGCAATAAAACCGGGCATATCGGATTTTTAGGACACGGTTCGTGGGTTGAGTTTCGCAACATCAGAATTAAGAAGCTATAGGTCTGTCATTCAATTGGAGGTGGCAATGATCCAGAACAAACTATTCAAACTTTCCATGCTGAGTTTGGCACTGGTTGGTATTGGTTGGGCGATCAATGACGATCCAAAATTCAAGGCTTCGCACTTGAAACATTGGGCCTACAAACCGGTCGTCGAACCTGCCGTGCCAACAGTACAAAACAAAACGTGGGTCAAATCTGAAATAGATGCTTTCATCCTTCAGGCACTGGAAAAGAAACAACTCGCGCCGTCAAAGCCTGCGGACAAAATCACGCTGCTGCGTCGCGCAACGTTCGATTTGACGGGCTTGCCACCAACACCGGAAGAAGTGCAAGCGTTCATCAATGACAAGTCCTCAAAAGCGTTTGAGAAGGTTGTGGATCGTTTGCTTGCCTCGCCTGCCTACGGTGAAAAGTGGGGACGGCATTGGCTTGACCTCGCGCGCTATGCCGAAAGCGATGGTTTCAAGGCCGACGACACGCGACCGCATATCTGGCGCTACCGCGATTACGTCATCAAATCGTTCAATGCCGACAAGCCGTACGACCGCTTCATCAAAGAACAAATCGCGGGCGATGAATTGTGGCCGAACGATCCTGATGCGCTGGTGGCGACGGGTTTCAATCGTCATTATCCCGATGAATACAATGCGCGCAATTTGATGCAGCGGCGGCAGGAAATTTTGAACGACATCACGGACACAGTTGGCGCAGTGTTTCTCGGCACCACGTACGCTTGCGCACGCTGTCACGATCACAAATACGATCCCGTTTTGCAGAAGGATTACTACAAGCTGCAAGCATTCTTTGCCGCGACGCGCGCGAAGGATGATTACGTACTGGCTTCCGCGACCGAACAAGCTGAACACAAACGCAAGCAAGCTATCTGGGAAGAGCAAACGAAAGACCTCCGCGCCGAAATCGCTCGGCTCGAAGCACCTCACCTCAAGGCTTTGTACGACGACGGGTTTGAAAAGTACCCCACCGAAATTCAAACTGCGATCACGACACCGCCTGACAAGCGCGACTCGATGCAATGGCTGATGTATCACAAAGCGCAATGGCAGTTGCATTACGGCATAGACGAAGACGGCAATGGCGTCAAAAATAAACTCAAAGGCGAACAGAAAAAACAATGGGAGACCTTACGCGCGCATCTCGCTGCGTTCGACTCCATCAAGCCTAAGCCTTTGCCGATTGGTTCCGGCATCACCGACGTTGGCAAGGAAGCGCCGAAGCATCACTTATTGAATGGCGGCGGCTATGACAATTACGGCGAAGAAGTGCAGCCCGGCTATTTGACGATTATTGACAAAATGCCCGCGAGGGTCGTGCCGCCAACCAATTGCGAATCTACGGGACGCCGCACGGCATTGGCAAATTGGCTAACGGATACGAACAACCCACTCGTGGCCCGCGTGATGGTGAATCGCATCTGGCAATATCATTTCGGACGGGGCATTGTTGGTACATCGAGCGATTTCGGGATGATGCGCGAACCAGAGACGCATCGAGAATTACTGGACTATCTGGCCGTCACCTTCATCGAAAAAGATTGGAGCATCAAGGCAATGCACAGGCTGATGATGCTTTCCAGTACGTATCAACAGACGTCCGACCACAATGAAATCGCGGCGACCAAAGACCCGGACAATGCACTGCTTTGGAAATTCCGGCGGCAACGACTCAGCGGCGAAGAAATCCGCGATGCTGTCTTAGCCGTCAGCGGCAGGTTGAATCGCACGATGGGCGGGCCAAGCGTGTTCCCGGATATTCCCAAAGAAATGGAAGTGCGCGGCGGATGGAATCGTAAGGAGATCGAAGACGCCAAGAATCGGCGCAGCGTCTATGTTTTTGTGCGCCGCAATTCGCGCTACCCAATGTTTCAGGCCTTCGATATGCCTGACACGCACGAAAGCTGTGCGCGCCGCTCAACGACCACGACCGCCCCGCAAGCTCTGTCGTTACTCAATGACCAGGCGATGCTGAAGGCGGCGACGAGCCTAGCCGAACGCGCAATGCAAACATCCAGCCCAGAAGACTGGGTGAAGCAGGTTTATTTGTTGGCCTACGCGCGCAAACCCGGCCCGCAGGAACGCGACCTAGCAACGGCATTTCTCACCCAACAAGCGGCGCTGCTGAAATCTCGAATAGAAGAAAAGAAACCTGTTGCATTGCCGTCTCACTTACGTGCGGGCGTTGATCCGGCAATCGCGGCGGCGCTGGTAGATTTTTGTCACGTCCTCATCAATTCAAATGAGTTTGTCTACGTCAATTGAATCGCCCGGCATTTTGCCGCCTGCGATTGTGTGGTACAGTTTCTGCGGTTTCATACGCACCTTTAATTTTGATTCATTAACAGACCCTGTTTATTCCTCTCGGACTCATATCAGTAACGACTCTGATGTAGTCACAACGCGGCTCGGGTTTTCTGACCGTAACAACATTAACTAATGGGCGTTGAGGTATTACGCCTCTTTCCATCAACTTCATTGCGAAGGAGGAAAATATGGATTTGACTGGGTTAGTTATTTTTCTGTTGATTGGTGCTGTTGCCGGCTGGCTGGCGGGTGTCATCCTCAAAGGTGGCGGCTTCGGACTGGTAGGCAACATTGTGGCAGGCGTCGTCGGTTCATTCGTCGGCGGCTGGCTCTTTAAAACGATGGGTATTTCCATTGGTTCGGGAATCGTCAGTACTATCCTTACCGCAGCCATTGGCGCAATCGTCGTGCTGCTGGTGGTAGGATTACTCCGACGCGCGGCCTAGCGGAATGCCCGGTACGATTATTTTATGGTGGGAAGCTGGGCAATTTGTGAACTCAGCTTCCCCAATTCCATTGGAGGCTTTTATTCATGGATCGTCGCACCTTTACAACTTCTGCCATCGCTTCTCTCGCAACTGTGGGGATGAGTGCTAAATCATACGCCCGCATTCAGGGCGCAAATGATCGAATTCGGCTGGGTGGAATCGGCCCCGGAGATCGCGGCTCAGGGCGGATCGCAACCGCGCAAAAATTGGGGGCGGACATTGTGGCCCTGGCAGATGTCAACAAAGGGATGCTGGATCAGGCGCAGAAAAAACTTACCGCGCCGGTCGAAAAAACGTACGTGGATTATCACGACTTGCTCGCCCGCAAGGACATAGACGGGGTCATTATTGCTACGCCGGATCACTTGCACCACGATTGCTTGCTGGATGCGGTTCGCGCGGGTAAAGACGCCTACATTGAAAAGCCATTGGCGCGCACCATCGAGGAAGGCGAAGACATGGTTGCCAAGGTCAAAGCGACCAAACAAATCGTGCAGGTCGGCAATCAACGCCGGAGTGGCGAACATTTCAAAAAAGCGCGCGACATCGTGGCGTCCGGTGGCATTGGCGAAATTCGCTTCGTGCGGATTTGGGACTTCCGCTATCGCCCGGTTGATCCATACATCAAACGCAGCAAAGACCAGAAGCTCTTTGCGCCGGAGCTGATTGATTGGCCCAAGTTCTTAGGCAAAGCGCCGAAGCGTCCGTACGATGCCAAACGCGCTTCGGGCTGGCGTTGGTATTGGGATTATGCGGGCGGTTTGATGACCGATATTGGCCCGCACTGGCTGGACGTCGCAATGTGGATCACCGGAAGCGATGGCCCGCGCACCGTTAGCTGCAATGGCGGCAAATATCAAAATATGGATTGGGAAACGCCTGACAACGTCCATTCCATTTTGGACTGCGGCACCTTTGCCATCGTGTTTATGGTCCAGTTTATGAACGGTCAGGAATACGACGGCGGCGCGTTTTATGGCATTGAAGGCAGCATCGTGCAGGAAAACAATCGCGGCATGATGGTTCGCTACGATGCCAAACGCAAAGAGGTAGAAAGCTGGAAAATCACCGACGAAAACACTCCGCACATGCAAAACTTTTTGGATTGTATGCGCAGCCGCAAACAGCCGAATTCTCCCGTCGAATTGGCAAACCGGGTATTGGTTGGCGCACATCTCGCCAATGAATCATTCCGCTCCGGCAAGCGTGTCAATTGGGACCCGGTTAACTGGAAGCGGGCCTGATCCCTCAACCCACTTGCGACGCAAGGACGATCTGCGTGAAAAGGCGCGCAATGATTTCTCATAGATCATTGCGCGCCTTTCTCCTCTTCCTCACTAAAAATTTATGGACGGCGTTCAGTTAGAAAAGAGTCATTATTATGCCTACATCTGACGGCCTACAATACCGATTTATTCCCAACCCATTTTTCAAGCTAACAATGATCGCCCTGATTTTATTGATTGTCGTGTTGATACAGATACGGCCTGCGGTCTTGGCATTTGAGCCGGTGCATTATGGCCGTGAGGTCTTGCCGATTCTGGCCGCCAATTGTTTTTCGTGTCACGGCCCCGACGAGAAAAATCGCAAAGCCGGCCTGCGCCTGGATGTTGAAGCCGATGCCAAGGCCAAACGCCGCAGCGGCTTCGCCATCGCACCGGGACAACCCGAAAAAAGCCTGATCCTGACGCGCCTGACCAGCACCGATCCTGACGCAGTGATGCCGCCGGCGAGTTCGCACAAACAAGTGAGTCCAGCGCAAATTGAAATCATTCGTCGCTGGATTGCCGAAGGTGCGCCGTGGGGAAGGCATTGGTCGTTTGAGCCTGTCGTGCGGCCTGCGTTGACGGACAGCAAACGATTGCCGATTGATGCGCTGGTGAGCGCGAAGCTGGCGGAAAAAGGGCTGGCTCTGCGTCCGACGGCTGCGCCGCATGCATTGGTGCGCAGGCTGTATTTGGATGTAATCGGCTTGCCGCCGACGCCGGAAATGGCGGATGCGTTTGCGAAAAATCCTTCGCCTGTTGCGTATGAAAAAATCGTAGACGAGTTATTAGCCAAGCCGCAGTTCGGCGAACACTGGGCGCGGATGTGGCTGGATTTGGCGCGCTATGCCGACACCAAAGGCTATGAGAAAGATTTGGGTCGCACGATCTGGCCGTATCGCGATTGGGTGGTGAATGCGCTCAATGCCGATATGCCGCTCAATCAATTCACGACCGAGCAGCTTGCCGGAGATTTATTGCCGAAACCCTCGGATGAACGATTGGCGCGGCAGCTATTGATTGCGACCGCGTTTCACCGCAACACGATGACGAATGACGAAGGCGGAACAGACAACGAAGAGTTTCGCGTCGCCGCCGTCAAAGATCGCGTAGACACGACGATGCAGGTTTGGATGGGGTTGACGATGGGTTGCGCGAAATGCCACACGCACAAATACGACCCCATTTCGCACAACGACTATTACAGCTTTTTCGCGCTCTTCAATCAGACCGAAGACGCCGATTTGTACACCGACGCGCCGACGCTGGAAATGATTTCGCCGGAAGACGAAGCCGAGCGCAAACGCTTGCAAGCCAATATTGACAGGCTCAATCAAGCATTGACTGCGCTGGACGAGGCGGCGAACAAGGCGAAAGAAGCAGGCGAAAAAATCTGGCGTGCGGCTCCGATCAAAGCCGCAACGTCGAGAGATGGCGCTACGCTCACGCCGCAACCGGACAATGCCATCAACGTCAGCGGCAAGAATCCGCCCGACGATGCGTACACCGTGACGCTCACGCTCGGCGCAGGCACGCACACGGCTTTGCGGCTGGAAGTCTTGCCCGAAAAAACGGCGAACGGTGAATGGGCGGTCGGGCGCGATGGCGGCACGGCGAACGCGGTGCTTTCAGAAATTTCGGCGGAGTTGTTGAGCGGAACAGCGGCGCAGCGATTGCGCTTGATTGCTCCGCGCGCGGATTTTGCTGAAGCCAATGGCCCCGTCACAAATGCGTTGGACGACAATGAGCGCACCGGCTGGTCGGTGCTTTCGCGTTCGCACGAACCGCACGAAGCGATCTTCACGTTTGCCGAACCGCTGCAACTCGCGAGCGAAACGCAATTGCGCGTGACGCTGTTGCAACAGGCGGGCGACAACAAAACGATGCGGCGCTTTCGGCTAGCGACGGCGGCGGCGAATCCCGGCTCGTTGCCATTGCTGCAACCGTCGCCGGAATTGCGCAAGCTGCGCGATGAAGTGACGGCGGCCTACAAAGCGCAGAAAACCTTCAATGACAATCTCGTGCGCTTGCCGTATATGCGCGAACTCGCCGCCGATAAACAGCGCACGACGAAGATTCACCTTCGCGGCAACTTTTTAGAGCAAGGCGAAGCGGTGCAGCCAAACGTTCCCGCCGCGTTTGGCAAGCTGCCCGCGAATGCGCCGCGCAATCGCCTCGGCGTCGCCGAGTGGCTCGTGAGCAAAGACAATCCGTTGACGCCGCGCGTGTGGGCCAATCGTGTTTGGGCGCGGCTGTTCGGCATCGGCATTGTCGAAACCGAAGAAGATTTCGGCGCGCAAGGTTCGGCGCCAACCAATCCTGAGTTGCTCGATTGGCTGGCGGCAGAGTACCGCGACAATGGCTGGTCGCTGAAAAAACTCATCAAGACGATTGTGCTGAGCGAAACGTACAAGCAGGCTTCGGACACGACTGCCGCCTTGCGTGAGAGCGATCCACGCAACCTGCTGCAATCACGCGGCGCACGGTTTCGCCTGAGCGCCGAAGCCATCCGCGATCAGGCGTTAGCCGTGTCGGGTTTGCTTTCGAGCAAGATGGGCGGCCCGCCCGTGATGCCGCCGCAACCGGCGGGCTTGTGGCGTTCGACTTACAACGGCAAGGCATGGATTGATGCCGAAGGCGAAGATCGCTTCCGGCGCGGGCTTTACACCTATCTGAAACGCACGACGCCGTATCCTTCGATGACGACGTTCGACAGTGGCAGTGGCGAAGTTTGTCAGATTCGCCGCATTCGCACGAATACACCGTTGCAATCGCTCGTGACGCTGAACGATCCCGTTTACCTCGAATCTGCCGCCGCGCTGGCGCGACGCATGGTGACAGACGCGGCAACGCCGAATGCACGTGCCGCGCGCGGATTGCGACTCGCACTGATTCGCCCGTTGCGCGCAGGCGAAGGGGTTCCATTGCTGGCGTTGCAAAAAGACGCGGAGAAATCTTTCGTTGCCGCACCGGAAAAAGCGGACGCGTTGTTGAAATCGGCGCGGGCGACTGTGCCGACTGGCGTGAGCAAAGCCGCGTTTGCCGCGTGGATTGTGACGGCAAACGCGATTCTCAATCTGGATGAATTTTTAAGTCGAAATTGATTGGCTATCGTTTTGTCTTTGCAAGCGACGATGCGCGAGCGGCGAGTGTCCGTAAAACCGCTTGTAGGCTTTGCTGAAGGCGGCTTCTGCTTCATAGCCGACGCGCTCGGCAACCTGGCTGACGGTGAAGCGTTCGTGCAAGAGCAAGTCAGCCGCCAGTTGCATTCGCCAGCGTGTGAGATAAGCCAGCGGAGGCTCGCCGACCAACGTCGTAAATTTCGCGGCAAACGGTGAACGCGACATGGCGACTTCGCTAGCCAGTGTCTGCACGCTCCAGGCGCGTTGCGGTTCACGATGAATGTGGCTGAGCGCCGTGCCAATTTGCGGATCACGCAACGCCCCCAGCCAGCCGCCTTTTTCGCCCGATTGAGTTTCCACCCAAACACGCATCGCCTGCACAAAAATGACGTCTAGCAGACGCGCAATCAGCGTCTCAGAACCTGCGCGCGGTTGCCGGGCTTCATCCGCCAGCATCCGCAACGTCGCTTCCAGCCATTCCACCGAACGCCCACGATTGCCGTGAAGGTGAATCAACGGCGGCAATACCGCCAACAGCGGATTTTGTCCGGCAGATTCAAATTGAAACGAGCCACAAGTCATCAACGTTTGTGCGCCACCTCCGCCGTGTTGCATCAGATGGCACGAGTCTGTACGGCCTTTGATCAACTGGCGCAACGGCACAGGTTTCGTGTCCGGCTGGTCGCTGAGCACATGCCCGCGTCCATGCGGAATGATGACGAGGTCACCGCTCGCCAGCGGATGCGCGTGTTTCTCGTTCGCCATTCGTAACCATGCGCCGCCGCGTTCAATGACGTGAAAGTGCGCATAACCACTGGCAGGCAAACTCATGGCCCACGGCGCAGTCATTTCGGAACAACAAAACACCCGCCCGCGCAAGCGCACTGTTTTCAGCACGTCCGTCAACACATCCGGTTTTTCCAAGCTCGCAAGTTTTGCCATAACGAGCCGCAGCATGAGAATTCTTCCCGATAAACGCAAGCACTCAGGACGATCAGACAAAAATTTGAGCGTTTGCGACATTCAACATCCTGACATTGCTCGTTATTGTAGACATAGATTGACCAAAACCTATTTTGCGAAGAGGAACTTTATGAGTTTGAAAGATACGAATGTTGTGAATCCCGGCAAACGCAAGCGCGTAGCCATCGTGATCGCCAATCCGGCAGTCTCAACAACCACTGGCTGGCCAGTCGGTTTCTGGTGGAGCGAGTTGACGCATCCCTATTTTGAGATGGCGGAAAAAGGCTACGAAATCGAAGTGTTCAGCCCCAATGGCGGGAAGTGCGAACCCGACGCAATGAGCGATCCCCGTGACGCCAGCGGTTATTCTGCCAGCGATCTCATCAGCCTCGGTTTCATCCACTCGCCCACGCACGCGGCACTGATCGAAAACACGAAAAAAGTTGCCGACATTGACGTGAATCAGTTTGACGCCATCATCGTCGCGGGCGGGCAAGCGCCGATGTTCACCTTTGAGCAAGCGACCGACTTGCATCAGAAGTTCGTCGAATTTTACGAAGCGGGCAAAATTGCCTGCGCGCTTTGTCACGGCGTAGCGATTTTGAAATACGCCCAGCTTTCAAACGGCGAATATTTAGCCAAAGGCAAAACCGTCACGGGCTTTGCCAATGTCGAAGAAGATTTCGCTGACAACGCCGTGTGGAGTTACGGCATGTTGCCGCGCGACCAGCACATTATGCCGTGGCGCATCGAAGACGAATTGAAAACGCTCAGCGCCAATTATGTACAAGCTGGCCTGTGGCGCGGCTTTGCGGTGCGCGATGGCAATCTGATTACCGGACAACAGAATTTTTCAGGCAGCGAAACGGCGCGGCTGGTAATTCAAGCACTAGGCGAGTAAAGCGGTTTCCACTGGATGAGCATAGGGGAATAGAATTTCTCACCACAGAGACACAGAGATCGCACAGAGGCGCACAGAGAATGCCTCTGTGGTGAAGATGAACCGAAAGGACTTTATGAACATAGCGATTTTTGGAGCAGGTTCGGTGGGCGGAGCGCTGGGCAAACAGCTCCTTGCCGCCGGGCATCAGGTTTGTTTTGGCGTACCCAATCCGCAGGGAGACAAAACGCAAACTTTATTGCGCGAGCTTGGCGCGAACGCCAGCGCAGCAACTGTTACTGAAGCAGCGGCCACGGCAAATGTCATCTTGCTGGCTACGCCGTGGCCGGCTGTGCCTGAAGCCTTGCAAAGCGCAGGCGATCTCAATGGCAAGATCATCGTTGATTGCACCAATCCATTACAGATGGGCGCGGGCGGATTGGAATTGACGACGGGGTACACGTCATCGGGCGCAGAACAAATTGCGGCACTGGCTCACGACGCGCACATCGTCAAAGCGTTCAATCAAACAGGCTTCAGCAACATGGAAGAACCCGCTTACAACGGACAGCGTTCGGTGATGTTTGTTTGCGGCGATGACGCGCAAGCCCGCGCTACAGTTTGCGAATTGTCAGAAGCGATTGGCTTCGAGACGATTGACGCAGGCGGATTGAAAATCGCACGCTTGCTTGAACCATTGGCGATGCTGTGGATTCATCTTTCTTTCACGACTCCACTGAAACGCGATTTTGCCTTTGCGCTCTTGCACCGCTAATTTTTCGCAAGCCTTGTCGCACGGCAAAGCCTTCAGGTATCGTAACCGTCTGTACAAACACCCGTGAAAGAAGGGCGGTTATGAACGATCCATTTGACCCATTGCGCATGCCAACGCGCCGTCACTTTCTGCAATCCAGCGGATTAGGTTTCGGCGCATTGGCGTTGCAATCTTTGCTGGCACGCGATGCCACAGCCACTCCGCATTCTGCATTCCACACTCCGCAATCACAGAATCCGCTCGCGCCCAAACCTCCGATGATTGCGCCAAAAGCGAAGCGCGTGATTTACCTGCACATGGCAGGCTCGCCTTCGCAATTGGAGTTGTTTGATTACAAACCGGAATTGCAAAAGCTGCACATGAAAGACGCGCCGCCATCGTTTTTGGCGGGCAAACGGTTCGCGTTTATCAAAGGCGTGCCGAAAATTCTGGCGGGGCAATTCAGCTTCAAACAGTACGGGCAAAGCGGGCAATGGATCAGCGAATTGCTGCCGCACTTTGCCAAAGTCGCAGACAAAACCTGCATCATTCGCACGGTGAATACAGAGCAGTTCAATCACGCGCCCGCGCAATTGTTTGTGCAAACGGGCAATGCGCGTTTGGGCAATCCGGCGATGGGCGCTTGGGTGACTTACGGACTCGGCAGCGTAAACGAAAACCTGCCCGGCTTTGTGGTGTTGCTTTCAGGCGGGAAGACTCCTGACGGCGGAAAATCGCTATGGGGTTCCGGCTTTTTGCCGAGCGTCTATCAAGGTGTGCAGTGCCGCACGACAGGCGATCCGGTTTTATATCTGAGCAATCCCGCCGGGCTTGATCGCGGCTTGCGCCGACGCACGCTCGACACGCTTGCCAAAATGAATCAGGCTGAATATGAACGCAGCGGCGCCCCCGAAACGCTCACCCGCATTGCGCAATACGAACTCGCCTATCGGATGCAAACGTCCGTGCCCGAAGTCATGGACATCAGCAAAGAGCCGCAACATATTTTGGATTTATACGGCGCGAAACCGGGCTATGTCTCGCCCGCCGACAGCGCCGATGATCCGCGCGTGTTGTACAAAGGCGATGACCCTACGTTTGCAAACAACTGTTTGCTGGCGCGGCGACTGGTAGAAAACGGCGTGCGCTTTGTGCAGCTTTATGATTGGGGCTGGGATCATCACGGTTCTTCGCCCGGCGAAAGCATTGATGAAACGCTGCCGATCAAAACGCAACAAATTGATCGCGCGATTGCGGGTTTGCTGATTGATCTGGAACAGCGCGGCTTGCTGAATGAAACGCTGGTCGTTTGGGGCGGCGAATTTGGGCGCACGCCAATGATGCAAAACAACGTGCGGACTGAATTGCGCAAAGGCTTCGTCGGACGCGATCATCACACCAACGCGTATACAATGTGGCTGGCTGGTGGCGGCATCAAAGGCGGGCTGGCGTACGGGCAAACGGATGAGTTCGGCTATTTCCCGACCGAAAATCCAGTCAGCATTCGTGATTTGCAGGCAACAATTCAATATGTATTGGGGATTGATCCTTACCGCTTCAGCTATGCGTATCAAGGCTTGAATAATCGGTTGATTGGGCCGACGGATGAGGGAAAAGTGCTGAAGGCGATTTTGGCCTGAACTATTAAAAGCTCACACGTGCGGTAAACCGAAACGTTCGCCCATCGTTCAGCGTGTTCGTGATCTTGCCGAAACTCGGCGAAGTCAATTCGCGAGGTGGTTCAGCAAATTGCGGCGTATTGAACAGGTTGATGGACTCAGCGCGAAACGTCAGCGTTGCCGGAGCCCGAATTACCCACGTCCTTGCCAGCGCAGCATTCACATTCGCGATTTTTCCCCGTCGAAACACATTGCGGCCAAGCGTACCTGCACTCTGGCTGGTCTGAATAAATTGGAATGCTGAGCGCGGCAACAATTGCGTAGACGTGTCAGGATCACCAATCGTGTGACCCAGCAAAGACACATCCAACAAATTCGGTCGGTCATTGGCGTTGCCGTCTACGTTGCCGAACCCCGGCGCGTCAGACCCGGAAATGATCATAAACGGCGTACCGTTTTTCAGCAGTGTCACCGCCGAAAAATTCCAATTGCCAACGCTGCCACGCAACCATTTCGCCGTACCTTCCAGCTTCGGTGTTTGCCACGAAGCCCGCGTCAAAAAGGCGTGCGGTTGATCGAAGCCGCTGCGGCCTTTCAAATCACGCTGCACTTCAAATTCGGTCTGACTGGTAGCAACGCGGCCATCCGGGCCGGAAAGCGTGTTGGTGTAATCGTGGCCAAGATCGAGCGATTTGCTGAACCAGTACGATGCATCCAACGAAATCCCATGCCACTCGCTCAGCACAACGGAAACACGTCCTGCGTCGTACCACGCACGCGAAGCGTTGAGAAAGGTGATAGCTTCCAGCACATTTGCGTTCGGGCGCCGTTGATTTACCGTCACATTGGTCAGCGGAATGCCCGGAACGTTTTGTGCACGATTGCCAAACCACATCTGAAACAGCTTGTGCGCGCGGCTGCCAACATAGCCGAGTTGCAGCCGGACATACTTCGCGATCACAGGTTCCCAGCTTAAATTGTATTGATGCGTGTACGGCGTCACGAAATCCGGTGAGAACGAAAATGTGCTGCTACGGGTGTTGCGCGGAATGTTGTTGAGATCAAGGTTGCCGAGCGGGTTCAGCAGATTCGGCTGATTTACCACCAGACGAAAGCTGCCCGGCGGATTCAAACGAATCTGTCCATAGGTGACGGGAAAAATCTGGCCGAAATGCGTGCCGAAATTCGCCCGCACGATGCCGAGTTTTTCTGACAAGCGATAGGCAAACCCGAAATACGGCGCGGCGTTGTTGCAATCACAGCCAAAGGGAAATTCATTCAGTCCGTTGACCTCGGTCGGACGTGTCACGATGCCATAGCGTAATCCATAATTGATTTGTAGGTTGTTGCCCACGCGCCAGTTGTCGCCGACATATCCATTTGCCACCCAATTGCGAAAGCCACGATGCGTGTTGCCAACCGCCAGCGTATATTGCAACGGCAAGCCCAGCCGCAAATTCGTGAGAGCATCGCGCCCGCCATCGTTGGCAAACGTTACAATGCCGCGATCACCATCGGGTTCGCTACCATTGATCTGCGTGCGAAACAGCTCTGCGCCAAAGCTCAAGCGATGATTACCGCGTGTTTGCTGCACGGCGGCAGCATAGCGAAAGTTATTCAGCGCGCGATTGATCGGAATCGGCGGCGGCGGCCCCAAACCCGTAATCGCTCCGCCCACGCCAACCGTCGGCCCGACAGCATTTTTTTCAGGCCGAAGCAATGAAGTCGTGCGATCAAAGCCAATCGAAAAATCGCCGACTGTATTCGCATTCCAGGCGCGCTGCCAGGTGATGCGCCCGTTGTGCGATTTGATGAACGTGTCGGGGTTCTGCCCGGCGATGAACTGAAACGGATTGACGACCTGGCCGGTGAAAGCGTATCGCAAAGCCAATTGGTCGCGGCTGTTGAGCGTGTGATCCAGGCGCGCACTCGTGCTGTCAGTGTTGATGCGTTGCGGCGCATTTGTGTTGAGCGCGCGCGGATCAATGTCCGTGCGGTTCGGCAATTCGTTCGGATAAGCCGAGAGATAGCGCTCGATGATGCGTCGCAAGGCTGGATCAGTGGCAAGCGGCGTGCGTTCATCGGCTTTCGGAACCAGCACATTGCCATTCACTACGCCGCGCACTTTTTGCTGTGTCGCGTCGAGCATCAAATACGTTCGATCATTTAACGGAACACCCAGATTGAAGCCATAGTTATTTTCGCGGGCCGGCTTGACGCTGCCAACCTGAAAGAACGCGCGGGCGCTGAAAATGCTGTTGTTGTGGGTTTCAAACAAGCTGCCGTGAATGCCGCTGATTTTCGCGCGCGGCAAATGCACCGGCGGCCCAGACGGCGCGCCATATTCCGCGCCAAAGAAATTTCGCGCGGCATTGAATTCAGGAATCAGCGTCGCTGTCGTGCCAACGCGCAGATTCAGTTCGCGCAACGAATTGTTATCAATTAGATTGAATTGCACATTTTCATTGCGGCGACTTTCGCCCGAAGAGGTATCGGTCTGACCGAGCAAATTTAATTGCGTGCGTTGATTCTGGTTGTTTTCTGATGCAGGTGCGGTCGTTTGTGTTTTTGGTTTTTGCTGTGTGGCCGGGGGTGGAGGCTTAGCCGTTGAGGATTGCGAAAATCCTGGCCTCGACATCAACCCAAACATTCCGCACACGCATAAAATTAGGCTTGCAACTACGTTGGATCGTAGCCACCTTCGTTTATCTCTCACGCCTTTCACAAATCCCCTCTGCGTAATTGCTCGGCTAAATATTCTGATGAGCGCATCGCCAGCGCCATAATTGTCAGCGTTGGATTCTGTGCGCCGCCGGTCACAAAACTGCTGCCATCCATCACAAACAAATTTTTCACATCGTGGCTTTGATTCCATTTATTCAGCACGCTGGTCTTGGGATTGTCGCCCATTCGACACGTACCCAACTCGTGCATACTGCGTCCGCAGCGGTTCATCACCGTGTTCTGATGCAGAATCTCAATGCCCGCCTCAGTAAACATCTCGCTAATCGTATTGACAGCATCTTTCGCCATGTTGTGTTCGTTCTCGCCGTACTGGCAATGAAAATTCAGAACGGGAATGCCCCAGGCATCGGTCACTTTGGGATCAAGCCGGACGTGATTCTCAAAGCGCGGCAACACTTCGGCCATGATCGTTGTGCCAATCGCCGCACTGCGATGACTTTCGACCAGTTTTTCTAATTCCCCGCCCCACATCGGAAAGTATTTCGCATCGGGCGTCTGCCCCGGATTCACATCGCACGCATAGCCGCGCAGGAAGTTTTTCTCGCGCGTCTTGAGATTCCGAAACCGTGGGATGATGCCACCGCCCGCAATCAGACCGCGCGGAGCTTTGCCATTGCGCGCTTCAGGAATCACGCCAACGACACCGTTGGGAATGTAATATTGATCGTGCCAGTAATGCCCCAATACGCCGCTGGAATTGGCGATTTTGGAATTCAGCAAAATGCGCGTACTTTCCAGACACGACGCGCCGAGTACAACGACTTTGGCTTTTGCGTGCAGTTCGCGCCCGGATTGACGATCAAAAAAGCTCACGCCGTTCACCCTGCCCGTTTTTTTATCCATCGTGACGGCGCGCACAACAGCATTCGGAACAATGGTCAGGTTTCCCGTTTCGTGCGCCGTGGGGAGCAATAAATTCCGCGAGCTGGCGAATTGCCCATCACCGAGCGCGCGACGAATTTTCGTGACCGTTGTGCCGTGCTTCTTCGCCTGTTTGGCGACGCGTTGCAGGATTTCGCCATCGGGCGATTCATCCGGCACAAATTTGCCATCGGGCAATTGCGGCAAACCTTCGTTGCGGCCTGACACGCGCAGAATCGGCTCGACGCGGTCGTAAAATGGTGCCAGCT
>JAEUQN010000111.1 GCA_016789725.1 Blastocatellia bacterium
CTTGCAACGCCGTTGGCAGGGGCAGCGAAAGTCCCGGTTGCGTATTGGTCGCCAGATTCGTACCAAAGGCCGAGACAATGGAATCCACGGCAATCTCTGTTCCCGCCACATAGCTCGCCGCAGAAACACTCGCCACGCTGCCAATGATTGTTGCCGCTAGCGGTTGGCCGGGCAACGCCGCCATCATCGTGCCTTCCAACGTGCCGAAGATTGCGCCCGCGCAAATCGGCAGATCAGCCGTCACAGTGAAGTAGCCGCCGTTCATATTGAAGCTTGTCAGAATCAGCTCATCTATCCATTCGGAGAAGAACGCATTGGCGGCAAGACTGATTTTGGCTGAGCCGTTTGAGGTGCCGTCTGGCCTGAAGACTTTAACTTCGACTTGCACCGGCTGCGCATTGGGATTGAACACCGCGAGTTGCGTCAAGGTATCAACGCCCGTGTCAATGTGCGGAAAAACATACGCGGTCGTTGGCGTTGAGAGCAGCGGCAACATCGTGCGGAACGTGGTAACTGCCGATGGATCATTGTATTCCACCTCACCTACGACCCCGGTAATATTGCTTTCCATCGTCACGGCTCCTTCAAAACCGTTATTGACGGAAAAGATTTGGTTGAGGCTGCGTTGATATTGTTGCCCTGGTTGCAACGTGAGGTTAACCGGCGCGGTTAATTCTTTGCCCTCTTCGTCTCGCAAACGCAGTTTGAGCGTCGCGGTGCTGGCCGTCGGGTTTACGAGATTCAACTTCGAGGTAAAGAAGCCCGGCTCGAACGCCGCGTAAGGCAAATACAGCGTCGCAGGCGTGTTCTCAGCCTGCCAGGATTGCGCATTCAAGGCCACCAGTTCGTCTGCCGAAGTAAGCAACACCGCCACATTCATCGGCTGATCGCTTTGCCCTAGCAGATAGCCGTTGAAGGTTGCAGGCACCGTCGGAAACAGTTCGCTGATCTGCGCGGAATACGCCGAATGTGGCAACATCACTTGTTCCCACGTGCCGACCACTGCGCCGTTGGCATCCCGCAATTCCAGCGCCACTGTGCCGATGAATGCGGTGACATTCGCCAGATGAATTTCTGTTTCCCACGCCGCGCTGCGCTCAATGTTACTGACCACGAAGGAGCCGGGATGAACGATCTGCACGGACAAGCCATCCAACCGATTGTCCTTCCCGATCATTTCGTAACCCAACACGCTGCGCTGATTCGCCGACGCCTGCACCCAGCCGCCATTCACTCCGTTCGTCAGCTTGAACAGGTTGTCCGCCGTGGTGGAAATGAGTTGCGATGCGGGCAACGAAACGGAGGCCGGATTCGTGACGCCTTGTCCGCTGTAGAGTGTTCCGTCTACCGCGTAGGCGCGCGTAGTCAGTGCGGCTGTGGTGCTGCCAGTATTGAGCAGCATCAACGTGGAATTGAAGTTTGAGAATTGTCGCAAGACTGGAAAATCAAGCGCCCGCGCCGTTAGCGGATTTTCCACACCGAGCGTGTAGTACGGCGCTAAGCGATTGAGGCGCGCCGTCACCGTACGCGCCGTCAGGTTCACATTGGACGGATACGCTTCGACCGCGCCCGTCGCCGGATCATACGCGATGACTTTCAGATTCGCGGGATTGAAGGCTGGATCGTCCGGCAAATCTGTCGGGTTGTATTGCAACGTCAAATCCGCCAGAAACGTCCCATCGGCAGGAATCGCAGGCGTGAAACTCCAATAGGAATTGACCAGCAGGTAATTGCCGAACATGGCGGCAATCGTAGCGTTCTGCTCAGCAAGCTCGCTTGTCTCCTCCAGCGCAAACGACTTCGGTTTGCTGCCTGCAATTGCGCCCAAATTGCCGAGGGTGCGAACCGCATCTACGGCACGATCTACAGCATTCTGTACCGTGTTCAGGTTCACGCCCAGCGTGTTGCTGATGACCTGTCCGACGCCGGATGGAAGGGTGAGACTCACCTTATCCATGTTCTTGCAATAGACAGATTTGCTATAGGCAATGTCAGGATCGGTTTGATTGCTCAGCCTGAAATACACGGCCAAATCCTGCGCATCACTGGGGATCGTCACATCAAATTCAAATCGCTCGCCGGAAGGTTTCAGGGCAGGTTTTATGGTCTGTATGTTGAGGCCAGACGGCGTAGTACACTCAACCACTGCCTGCAATTCATTCACGCCGGGACGTTTCATGTTGTATTCCAGCCAGAACCCAAACTTCTCCGTGCGGCCCGGCTTCAGAATCGTGGCCGAACTGGGAAAATTCGGGACGCTGCTTTTCGTAATGATCTTCACACGATCAATCGGAATCGGAACCAAATTGGACGAAACGATTTTATTGTTCGTGGTGAAAATATATTTCAGTTGAATCAATAGCTGGTCAGCATTATCAGGAACCGTGCTTAATAATCTTTTCAAAGGCAAAAGGTAAATAGGATTGGGCAATGGTTCCAACGTATCAATAACCGGGGGCCGTGCTAGGGCAAGCAGATTGTCGTTGGCATAGATGGAAATCAGGGGAATCGCTTGATTGAATTTAGTGTCCAAACTGGGCGTCACTTTGATAGCAATATCATCACGCGCACGCCCTCCACCAATCAGCACCAACGGCGGGTCGAACGGCGGAAAGGGAGAAACGTAATCGCCCAATTCGATCTTGATTTGAATCGGCGTGTAATCCACAAAATGCTTCGTCACGATGGTGACGCCGCTGGAATCCAACAACACCGCGCGCACCTGAATCAGACTGGTATCCGAGGGAATATTCACCGTGATTTTTTCGCCCGTCAGCAACTTGGGTTCAGTGGTTTTGTCTACCGGGACAAGCACGATGTTGGAAATCGCTTTGGCTGCGCCACTGGTCATATCAAAGGCTTGCAACGCCACCACACCGCCCTTCGGATCGGACAGGACGTTGTAGCGAATGTCGCATTTGTACTCGACTGTGCTGCCTGTATAAATTTTGGCGGTTGCAGCAAGCTCGCCATCGAACAAGGGATTGCGCATTTCGATGGAATCGCCGCAGTTCTCTCCTTTGACCACATAGCTGATCTCTTTGCTTCGTTTGATGACGTTGCCGCTGCTGTCAATGAACAGAGCATACATATTCAAGACACAGGGCTTGAGATCGTAGAAAAGCGAACTGCCCGCAATTTGCAAATCAACGTTCGTGGTCGCACCGGGCGGCGGGACGGGGCGCTTGACGTCCAAAATAGTTGACGAGCCAAGACGATTGCCGTTTTGATCAAAGATGCGCAGCACCAGACTGGCCTCTTTTTTGGATTGCAGCAAATACGTCACGTTGGCCTTGAATAACTTCGTCTTCAATTCGTCCACCGTGTATTCGCCCACGGGTGGCTCGAAGAGGCCGATGGTTAATACATCATTGCAGTTAGGAACATCGGCCTCGCCCGCCAGAGAACCTTCCAATGGACAGCCAACCGTCAGGGCAACCTCCAATGGCGTCGGGCTGCTGCCTGGTGTCGTCGTCGCAAACGAGACGGTGCCGCTGTACAAATCGGCCCAGACATTGCTGATGTCCACAGCCGCCGAAACCGTGAGGCTCTGACCGGCATTCAATGAACCGGAAGGCGGAGTAACGCTCAACCAATTTCCGCCCGCAGTCGTGGTAGCGGTCGCTTGCCAAGTGAGGGTAGCGGCGCTGATATTTTTCAGGGTGAAGGTTTTGGCTGGTGGGTTCGACTGTCCAAACGTTCCACTAAAGCTTAATGATTCCGGGTCAACGCTCAATTGCTTGCCCACGGAGGCAGCCAGACAGGCAGAAAACTCCGAGGTGTTGCCGGCGGGGTCAGTCGCCGTGGCGGTAATGTTTTGTCCGACAGGAACGGCGAACGTCGCATTCCCTTGCACATCAGTCGTGACAGAAATGGCTTGTAAAAACTTCTCGCCCTCACCATTGCCTGAAGAGTGGCAGGTTGTATTCGAGAAAAATTCGATGGTGTAGTTTGTGTTCGGTTTGCTATTCAAGGTTCCAGTGGCTGCGCCGCCGGAAGCTGCGCTCAAGACCGGATAGTTTTGCAATTCATTTGCGCCCGTGTCCGAGTCGCCTGCATCGTTCGGCGTGACGCCTAGAGGAAGCAACTCAATGCCTAAATTGTAATTTGTGAACATCGAGTTGCGGAGAATCTTATTGCCAGTGCCTTGTTCTACTCTGACGCCTGTGCCGTACCCTTGTCCCAAATTTGCCCCGGCAATGATATTGCCCGCGCGATCCACCGTTCCGCCAATCGTGGTATTACTGGCGAGAATGACGACACCGGAGTTATTGCGCAGCAAATTGGTTCCCGTGACATCTGTCCCCATGAAATTCCCCTGCACCAGATTGCCCGCGCCCGACGAAACGTAAATCGCTCGCCCCTTCAATGAAAGCAGGTTACAAGGGCCAGCACAGCGCCCCGCCACCGTTCCTTCAATTCCCCCTATCACATTGTTCGCCGAGAAAACATCTATCGCATTGCGATAGCCCTGATCGGCAAGCAGCGTTTGTCCGGTAATGTCAGTGCCGAAGTAATTGCCCAGCACTTTGGCCTCGCTGCCCAAAATGTCAATCGCCGTGCCAGAGGCGATATTAGGATTATTGCCCGCCGCAAAATAATTCCGTGCGGCCACCGTCGTTCCGCCCACCGTCAGGTTCTTACCTTCCACGCGAATGTAATCGCTGCCGGGAGTGAGCCTGGCTTGTGTGCCGGTAATATCGAGGCCGAAGAAATTCCCTTCAATCGTATGCCCATTGCCCAGCACGTTGATGATGCCGTCCAGACTGTTGATATTGTAGTAGCCATAAAACGCAAAGCCACGAATGAGACAATTGGTCACTTGGTAGCTCAGCGTAAAAACGCCTGAACCAGCCGCGCCGCCACCATCCAGCGTTACGCCACCCGAGGCTGCGGCATCAATCGTGACGGTTTCTGCAATTGTGTTTCGATAGAATTTATCAAGCTGCCTGACACTGCTGCTAAAGTTGATGAGGTCGGCACCGGCGCTGGCATTGGCTTCTTCAATCGCCGCAGGCAAGGTACAACCGCCGCCCAGACTCGAGGCAATCGCACAGACACCATCGCCCGGATTCGCGTCGGGGGAAAGCAAGATTGAGTTCACGGTGAACGTGCGAACGGGAACCGATTCGACAATTGTTACGGGATTGGTTTTTCCCCGATTCAGTATCACCAAATCATTCAAGTTATCGGTGTTGAGCCGCATCGGTAATGCGGCGATAGGCTGATCTTCAAGGTCCAAGGCTATGGGGTAAGAGGGAATAACCGGAGCCTGCACGTTCGCGGCGTTCGCTCCCGACAATGATTCTCCCATCACAATGTTGAGATGTTGAAATTGCAGCACCAATAGATCATCTACCGGACGGCTCGACACTTGGACACGGATCAAGCGGGGCGTCGTCAACGCATTTGCCGTGGCTAAGCGGTCAGCTTTGTTCATCCGCATTTGCCCCGTCATTGTTCCCCATTGTCTGCTGTTAGCCTGATGGTCAGAGGTCAGTAGAGAAAGAGTTCCCTCCACGTCTAGCAAAGCGATGTCATCCGCGTTGCTTCCTGCAAAATTGCCAACCGCTAACGCCTCAATCTTGTGGGTGAATAGCTGCCGTTGTATCGAGGCCGGCGCAACCTCTGAGTTCTTGTCATTGTCCAGCGGCAATTGTCGGTCGCGCCCGTGAACAATTAGCAGTTGATTGCCTGCGGCGATAGCCAGGTCGAACGGATAGGCATTATCCAGTTGCCCGATGGAAAAATCCGTGGCAGGAGCTGGGAGAGACAATGTTTCCGGCTCACGTTGTAAGGCACCGTCAGGCCCTTCAAACACCAACGCCTTTGGCCCGGTTTCTCCCACAATGCCGACCACCAAATCAGTCAAGCCATCGGCGCGATTGATTTCGCCTGTCACTAATGCCGTCACGTTTCCTGGGAGTGTCTGGCGTTGCGGAGCCGCAAATCCGCCTTTGCCATTTCCTGCCAGCCCGTACAGCGTCTGACTTCCTCTGGCGACCAACACCACATCCTGATGACCGTCCGCGTTGAAATCGCCAGTACCAATAAAATCAGGGGCTTCAGGCACAGTGAACACTTGTGCGGGCAACAGAAACGGCGCATCGGTGAATTGTCCTGCGGCTTTGCGTTGTTTGGCTTCGGGAGAATATGGATAGATCGCATCCGCATTGCCACGATGCAAGGTAAGAGAATTTGGCAAAGCGTAGCCGCTCACCAGATCGGGGACACCATCTTCGTCAAAGTCGGCAGACGCCAACGCCAGAGGGTGCGCGCCGCCTGCTGTGAGTGATGCTGTCTCGTTCGCACTAAAGGTCGTCAGCAATTCGCGTCCCGCGCTCAGATTGATCCACGGCTTGCCCTGCTCCGCAGAATGAATCACAGCATCGGAACTGAGTTGAGCGAGTGGCGGCGGCAAAATTGTTTGCGCATTTATTCGCGGAATGCGGTTGTTGGCAATAGTATCAATCAGAATCAGTCCGGCAATAATCAATAGTGAGTAATTATAAATTTTTCGCATCTCAGTTTCTCTTGCCTAAGCCTGATCCTCTTTCAAATACCGGTTCTTTGCTGATGTTTCATTGCAATGAAACTGGCACCGTAAACGATGTCTCGCCCTTTTCATATCCTTCTTTGGTCGCTTCGATTTTCATTTCGTAGCTCATATTTCCCGTGTAAGCGCGCGCTTCGTAAGTGTGCCAGTTCGTGCGAAACAAGCCCTGTGCATCGGTCAAGCCATCAGCGTTGGTGACGCCTGTTGCGGCAAAAGATCCGCCTCCGGCTGAGAAGCGAACCATCACACCGGCAACTACCGCCCCGGTTCGATCTGTGACGCGCACCAGAATCGTCGTTTGACCGCCCGCCACCACCACACGCGGATTGTTATTGACGCTCAGATGCAGCGGCCCGCCAACTCTTGGCGGGACCACCCGCGTTGGGCCAGGTGAAACGACACGTGTTGGGCTGGGCGTAGGAGATGTTTTAGTGTCGGGCGGTGTCGGGGGAGAAGACGTAGCGAAGCTGGCAATCACCAGAATTACACCTAAAGCGCCTAAGATAATCTGTCGCGTGAGGGACTGTAGTAGCGGAATCTCAATTCCAAAGGCCTTCAATCCGCCTCCGACAATTGCGGCAATGAGACAGGCGATTCCGGCTGAAAGAAATATTGTTTCCATCGTCATGGCTCCTGGCTAAATCCATCAATCCACCTGCTTCAAAAGCGAAGGCCAAATCCGATATTGAGTTGCGGATTATGCGTCGTGAACGGAAAAGCAAACGGCGGATACGGACAGAACTTTTCCAGCTTGGTAACGGTGTCACCCGCATCAATACGCACAACCGTACGCCGCGAGAGATAGCCCTCGACCACGCCACCCACATCCATCGCAAAGTTCTTTTGTCTGAGTCCAAAACAGGCTCCGACGGAGGGGAACGGAGGCGCAGGCAAACGCGGATCGCTAAAGTACAAAATTCCTGGCCGGGCTTTGGCAAAGATTCCAAATCGTTCCGCCCGCCAGCCCGCCTTCACCCCAAACAATCCCAGCGTACGATTGCCAGGGGCAGTGCTTTTCGGGAAATAGTTGATTTCGGCTTCGGTGCTTAACCAGCTTTTGAGATTGATGGTGAAGCGTCCGCCAAAACCGGCCTCATTGCTGGTGCCTCCCTGCGGCGTAAGCTGATCGCTTTTTAATAAAGTGGCGTGCGCTCCAACCTCAACGCGCGGAACCTCCGCTTGTGCGAACAGGACGTTGGGGATGAATAAAGTAAGCCCAACACATGCAAATCCAAAGAATCGAGTGAACATCTGGGTGAACCTCCTTATCAGCTAATAAAACAGGTAGAAAGCTGTACCTGACGGTTGAGGGATCGCGGCAATTCGCACCTGGATCGGGTGCGCTTCCTGATCTGTGCCAGAATTCAAAACCTCAAGCAGGCTTGTGGCATTTTCACGTTTAAGCCAATGCCACACGGGTGCAGACATTCCCGGTGCGTCATACAAATGCGGCGCACGATAGAAAACATAAAATTTGTCACCCGCACCGGTAATTTCAACATCGGTGAGTAACTCTTCGCTGCGACGCCGTGTCAGAAAACTGAGCACATCTTCGGCATGATCAAAAGCTTCCCACCTCCAATTCCATTGGCCTTTGGCGGCTTCAGGAGTCCGGCCCTCATACTTACGATAAAAAATCCACAAGATTGGCGTTTGCGTGACTTTGGCCTCACCGCAAATGCGGAATTCTTTTTCCGGCGTTTTGGCGAAGGCACCTTGCGAGTTCATAAAGTCGAGTGTCTCTGTGACCGTAACAGTCTTTCGCACCTGCCACCGTGCCGAAGAAGGTTGCGTGCCTGCTTGATAGAACACCTGAAAGACAACTGCGCCCGCAGCAGTTTTCTGCGTAGTGAGGTAAAATTGCGCTGGGGCCGTCCTGCTGTTTAGTAATTTGAGCACCTGCGCCGCAGTCTGATACTCTGCGACCTGCCAGGCGGGTTTTGCCCTCAGTGACCATCCTGGTACCAACAAAAACAAAAACAAAATTCCCTTCATTATCGCCTCGGCTTTTGCAGGATTACTGCCCGCTAAATGGCAAACTTATCTTCAAGCGATTGCTTTCGTTGCCAGCTTTGTCTTTCAGTCGGAACTGTAATTCACACGCTGGGCGAGCGTGTATGAGTTGATCTTTCTGGATGCTGAAATACACCGTGCCACGATTCTGCCCCTCCATCACAACTTTGGTTAGAACGGAATAAAAGCCGCTACTCGTGCGCCCGCATTTCAGCGTGGTCTGAATATTGGCTGGCGAATCGTCAGAGTTGATGTCTCCCGCGTCGTCCTCAAAATTAAAGCGGTAATTGGCTTCTGCGATGACGCGTTCGCCCTCTTCCATCTTGATAACTTCCTGTCGTTTGGATTCAAGTTTCAAGTTGCTAATCGTCAGGTTGTGCGTGCCAATAGAAAACCACACGATGTCCATGCGGTTGTCTTTGGCGGTGAGTGCGGCGGTGCGCTGACCGACTTCTGCATTCGCATCTACTGTCAAGACAATAGAGACCGCGTTCAGCCCATCAGGACGTGCCTCAAGCTTTTTGATCTCGACAACCTTCACACCTGTTGCCGGTTCAATTTCGACCGCCTTTGTTTGGGACAGCGATTTGCCGACGACAGTCATCGTTGACGTTCGCCCGCGTACCACAACCGAAGATTCCACCTCCGGCAAGGCATCTGATGGCTGCAACACAGGGACACGGAAGGAGGCTGAGTTTACTTTTGTAGCGATGGCAAAAACCAACAAACACAGGGCAATCACCATCATAGATCGGTACGACATACTGCCCTCCTATTTGAATCGCACAATGGTTTTGAGCCGATTGCTTTCGTTGCCATCACGATCCTGGAGTGCGACTGACAACTGACATCCAGCCTGAATGCTCATCGGCTTTTGCTTCGCTTTCTGCTCAGCAGGTTTGACGCCTGCTTCTCGCAATTCCGTGACAGTCAATTCCCCCGATTGCAATTGTTCTTTGGGCAAGGTCAGGTAAACCGTTCCATTGCGTTCATCACTCATCACAATTTTCGTGGGCGGCAAGCTGGGACTGCGGCCCCACAGATTGCACATCAACATCACCTGCACGCGCGTGCTGTCATCGTTCGGCTTGATGTCGCCTGCTTCATCGGTGAAGTCAAAACTGACCTCGGCCTGCTCCGCCGTCGGCGAAGCCATTGCAAATTTCAAATTAGAAATCGTGATCGGATGCGTGCCAAGGCGAATATCTACGCGATACGTGCGTGTTTCTGTTTCGATCATCGCAACGCGCAACCCGCCCCACGCTTCGCTGTCCGCCACGAAGATGACGGGAACGGCTTGTCGTCCGTCAGGCCGCGTTTCAGCCGCTTTGATTTCGGCGACTCTCACGCCAACAGGCGGAATGATCGTCACAGATTTGATCGCAGGCAGTGATTTAGCTACAAAGTAAATTGTTGAAGTGCGCCCTCGAATCACGAGCGGCGGGTCTACTTCAATTTCGGCTTCGTGTTCCTGCCGCAGGATTTGCCGGTCTTGCGAGGGCATCTGCTGCGCCCAAGCCAGGAATGATGACAACATCACGCCTAAAGCCATCCCTAAATATTTCGTGCATTTCATAAATTCCTCCTTCATCGAAACTGTTGCCGATATTGTGACTGCATCTGCCGCGCCTTAGTGCAATCGCCTCGTTGTGCAGCAATCTGGATTTCGAGCAGTGTTTGCAGGCGTGCGGGATTGCCGGATTTCTTGGCGACATCGCGTTCGGTCACGGCCCAGTTGTACACATCGCGGCAAGCGTTTGGATCATATTCGGCGCGCGGATTGGCTTCGACATCTTTGCGCATCTGGGCAATACGGCCTTCGACATCGACGCGGTCGAGCGCATTCGGTGCCAGTTTCAAATAGCTTTCTGCGTTGCGAATGGCGGCCAGCGGTTTGTCGTTGGCCTCATTCACAAGCGCGAGGTTGTAATTCACGGCGGCGGAATTGGGCGCGAGGCTCTGTGCTTGCTGCAACTGATACGTCGCGGCGTTCAAATCCTGTTGCTGAATCGCGCGTTTGGCTGCCGCAAAGTGGCCGGAGACTGCCGCGCCGCTGCCACCTTGCGCCAACTCAAAATCTTTGAAGAGGCTCGGCAGCATTGCCAGCTTGAAGGCGTTGACGATTTCTTTCGGATCAGCGGTCGAAGCAGAATAACTGCGCCCGCCGGTCAACGTTGCCAGGTTCGCCAAATCGCCTTGTGCTTGTTGATTGTTGCCAACGTCGTAGCCAATGGTGTTGACCGGGATATTGCTTTGCCGAATCGCGGCTGAGGCTTCGGCTTGTTTGTCACGGCAGGTGTCGCCGCCATCGCTCATCAGCACCACGGTTGCCGATTTGCCACGCGCTTTCTTTTTCGCGTAATCCACCGCTACGCCTGTGGCAAGGTACATCGGTGTGCCGCCGCCGGGGCCAAGCCCGTCAATCGCCTTGAGCAACGCATTCAAATCCGTCGTGAACGGACAAGCGTAACGCACCGCGCCACCGCTGCAATCGCCCGAAAAGCTGAGCACGGCCATTTCATTTGTCTTGCTGACATTGCGCACGGCAGCACGCGCGGCGGCTTTGGCATTCTCGATCTTGTTGTTGTCGCCCATACTGCCGGACGTATCAATCAACAACACGATGGACGTTTGAATTTCGGCGGGTTTCTTTTGCGAGATGTCGCGGCATTTCTGGCGAATCGCATCCATCTGACTGCGTTCCTGCATGCACTTCGGCGCAACGCGGTCGGCTTCGTCGAGCTTGCTGATGGCTTGTTGTACGAGTTGCCCAACTCTAGCCCAGTCTACGGGTTCGGTCGCGGCGGCACTGACGGCTTGATTGGCGAGTGAATCCGCATCTTTGATGAATTGCAGCGCCTGTTGCCGATGCAAAATCAATTCCGACAGCTTCGGCAATTCGGTGTTCATCCAGGTCGTGATGAAATCGTAGCGCGGTGAAATCTTGGTGATTTTGCCGACGACTTGTTGCGCTTTGGTGTAATCGCATTGCCGCGTGGCTTCTTCGACCTGTTCTGTGAGCGCGATGAATTCTTTGCGCGCTTCCAGTTCCTTCTTCAACGTTTCCATCGGCGGACGCATGCACTCAGGCAGATTCTGCACAGCTAAGGCACTGGCGAGCGCGCTGATCGCGCCGTCCAGATTCTTCGCTTCGATAGCTTGTTTACCCGTGCGCAAGTATCCGCGTGCTTCGCGCTGTGCTGCTGCGCGTTGCGAGAGCGTGGCGTAATCCATCCCGCTCAAGGCCGGATGATTCGGATTGATCTGTTGCAGTTGCTCATACAGTTGTTTTGCCCCTTCAAATTCGCACGCTCCAAGAGTCAAGGCTTGCTGAAGCTGTGTGCCGAGTTGGTTGGCAGCGTTCTCAAGCTGTTGTTGCAAATTCGTGAGATCAGTGCCGAGTCCCGACGTTAAGCCGCCACAATTCTTTTGCTGCGCTTGTTGCAGGAAGGTCGCTGCGCCTGCGGCATTGCCTGCGGCTAACGCCTGTTGTGCTTGATTCAATAGTCCCTGGCATTCCTGCACGGCGCGTGGATTCGGCGGTGTGGTTTGCCCCGGTGGTGTGGTTTGTCCCGGCTGTCCCGGTTTCGTCGGTTGGCCGCCGCCTTGCCCGCCGGGTTGTGCGCCCGGTTGGCCGCCTGTTTGGCCTCCCGTCTGTCCGCCGGTTTGTCCGCCGGGTTTGGTGGTTTGTCCGGCCTGTTGTCCTTGTTGCTGGCTTGGTTGTTGTCCTGGTTGTTGGCCTTGTGTCTGCGCTTGTGTTTGCGGTTTGGGCTTGGCTTTCAGCGCAATGTTGATGGCCCACGGATTTTCAGGAGCCTTGCCGCTTTCCAGCACTTCTTTCGTGTACGGATCGGTGAGTGTGAAGGTTTTGGAGCCGTCCTCGTAATTTGGATCGAGCGACTTGGCCTCAGCGGTGAACGTTCCGGCGGTTAACTCGAAATTCATATCGCAAACCACGCCGGAACCCGGAATACATCGTTTCGTGACGCCGTTCAACGTGACTTCGTGCGGGACGCCGCTAGACCATTCCTGTCCTTTGTCGTCCTTGTCCACTTTGGAAACGCTGACCAGCACTTTCATCTTGAAGCTCGGAACGGCGGCGATGAGGTAGCCCATCACAGCAACATCTTTGGCCTCGCCCAAGACGGTGCCTTTCTCATCGTAGGCTTTCGCTGAGGCCAGCATTTTCACGGTGAAGACGTCGTTGATCGTTCTTCCTTCAGCATCTTTTTCATCAAGTTTCTTTTGCTCATCTGCGTTCGGCACAAAGCCGTCGGGCTTGCCGCACGTGATGCCGTTGTTGGCAATCGTCAATTTGAAATCGTGCGTCCAGTTGTTGGGATTGACGTTCGGCATGGAACGGTCGGCGGTCACGATGACGTCAATTGGAATCTCGCCCGCGTCTTGTTTGATCGGCGTGGCAGGTTGTGCTTCGGCGGCTTTTTGGGCTTTTTCGACGCCAGCCGCAACAAACGCTTCGGGCTTAATCACATCGCTCATGCTCACGTACCAATTCGGCACTTTGATGCGAACATTCGCCAACGCCTTCGGCTCCGTTTGTTCGGTCAACATGCCTTTCAGAATGCCTTCCAACTTTTGCTTGATGGTGTCGAGCACCTGCGTCTTTTCACCTTGTAATTGCTTTTCCAAGGCGACGAGTTTGTTCTTGAGGTCTTTGGCCTTTTGCTGTGCCTGCTCGATTTCGGATTCCATCGCGCCTCGTTTGAGCGAGAGGTCTTCCTGATATTTGTAATGGAAAATCAATTCGTCGCGGATGCGTTCCAGCAAGCGTTTGCGCGTGCGTCCGGCGTTTGCGCCAATGTCGAAGAGGCTGTCGAATTCCAACTGATAGCCATCGGGCTGCGCAGCAAACCATTGCTCGACTTCTTTGCCGAAGATGCTTTTCAGTACGTTGTCTTCGTCGAAACCCTGGTTGCGTTTTGCGGCGACCTGTGGATTGAAGCAGTCATAAATCTTGTCGAAGCGTTGGTAATACGGCAGATCAAAGGCGTATTTGAGCGTCAGTTGATGCGCCAGTTTGCGACCCGCTTCCGATTCGGGTTTGTGCCCGGCTTTCTTTACATCCTCTTCAATCGCAGGGCCGAAACGGGCTTGGGCTTTGTTGTAGCGTTGTTCGAGCGGCGTGTTTTGATCTTCGGCCAGCATACAGGTGTTGCGATAAAAAATCGGCGTTTCGGGCGTGTCGCCTTTGAATAAATCGCGGCTGTCTTTGAAGGGATTGCGGCGCGCGCGCTTGCCGGGTTCTGGTTCGGCTTTCAATGCCTGCTCGACCATATCTTCGTTGATGCGCGTTGTGACATAGACATACGCGATTTGCGGCACGCCCGTCGCAATGTTGTAAACCAGCATCGCGTGGCCGAAGCCCGGATAGCCGAGCTTGGCAAGGCCGTGCAGCACGCCAATGGTTCCGAGCGCAAAGAATCCTTCCTGATAATGCCCACGACTGAAATCCTTGAAGCCGACGCCGATGATGCCATACGCGGGAGGCAGGAAATTGAAGGCTTCGCCAATCGCGGCTTCTTTCAAAGCCCGATCACCGCCGGCTCGATAGGCACGCACCAGATTGACGGCGGCGCTGCCCAGCAATAACGGGCTTTTGGCGTTCTGCCAGACTTCTTCAAAAAATGCGCCACCGGGTTTGCCGCGCATCGGTTGTTTGGTTTTCGGATCAATCATCGGCCTGCCTGTGCGCAGGTCAATCAGCACATCGCGCGTGGTCGAAGTGCGAAAGATGTCATCCAGCGCATTGAGCATTTTTTGCGTGCGCGAGGCGTCTGCTGGATTGGCTTCGAGCATCGTATTTTTATTGATGAGGTCTTGCAGTTCTTTGTCACTCATACTGCTCAAGCGACCGCTGGCGAGGCGCTTCACAAGCTGTTCTTTGACGGCGAGTAATTCTTCTGGCGTCTTGCCTGTGATTTCGATTTCCTTGAGGTAATTGTCGAATTGCGTGCGTGCGATGTTGTCGAGCTTTTCGATTTCGGCGCGTAATTCCGGCGGCGCGTTATCCAGCACGGCTTCGCGCAGTTGTTGCAGCCGTTCGCCCTGTTCGTGGAGGATGTCTTTGTAATTCGCTTCAAAGAGCAAATCCTTTTTGTTGCGCTCGATCATGTCAAAGAACAACAGCAATTCCATCCGCCGTTGCTCGGCGATCTTCAGCGCCGTTTCTGCGCTGGGTTTCGTGCCGCTGGCTTGGCCGAAGCGCACGGAATTCAGCTTCATTCCTTTGACGGTCAAATCCTTGACGGCATCGGTGACAGTCTTGGCTAAAGCGTTCTCGATGGCTTCGACGACTTCGCTGCAATATTCGCGGTAGGCTTGTTTGTACAGCAGTTCCTGCCCTTCTGGCGTGCGAAGCATTTCGGGATGTTCGGATTTCAGCGCGTCTACGTATTTTTTCAGGTATTGCTCGCGGTTCGCCTGCCAATCAAAGTTGCCTTTGATTTTGTCCACTTCCATTTTGGCGCTGGTGTTCAGCAAATCGTAATACCACGTCAGCGTCGAGGTCATTCCCGGATTGGAACTGAGGCGAAACGAACGAATGATCCAGCGCATTTTCGCTACGGCTTTGTTGTTGCCGCGTTCGAGCATTTGCGTGCGCTCGCTCGCGCTTTTTTGCTTCATTGTTTCGGGGTTTTCCAATTCCAAGGCAAGCCGTGCGGCTTCGTCGGCGGAAAGATTGCCGGGCGGCAAATTGCTGGCGTCAAGGTCGAGGAAGGAATTAATCTGCCCCGCGCCTGCGCCCTGCGACATTGCGCGATTGAAGAGTTTGGCTAAAGCGGCGGGGTCTTCAGCGCTCTGAAAAATCTTGTCGAGGTTTTGTGCGAGGTTCGCAAACGCATTGCTGCGATTATAGACGGGCGAAACGCCTTGCAACCGCGACGAGGAGGTAATGAATTCGCCTTTCGGCCCCAACGTGACAGCGGCGTATTCTTTCGGCTCCGGTTTCTTGAAGCGTGTTTCGAGCGGCGTGCCATCTGCCGCGCGTCGCACGACTTCCATTTGCGGTTCCAACACGGTGACGCGACCATCGCGTAAGCCGCGCTTTTGCACGTCGTCAAGATTCGCGCCGGGTTGATACGTCGCATCGCCTTTGGACGTCACTTTCAATCGCAGCTTGCTCACAACGTTGCGCAGCGTTGCCTTGTATTCGGCAATCGTCTGCGCGCCGTTGCGCACATCGGGCATGAAGACATCGCCGTTGTGAATTTCGATATTGAGCGCGGCAAAATCAAAGCCATATTTCATCTTGAATCGGTCGGCACCGAACTGAAGAATTTGCTCCATCGTCCAACTGCCGCGCAGTTCTGGCGGCGTGTAAATCGTCGCGTCAATGTCGCTGACGTAGCCGCTGCGTTTACCCGAATCCAGAATCTCTATCGGCACGCCGAGTTCGCGCGAAACTTCGGCCCAGATGTCGGTGAACGCGCGTTGCCGGGCATCGGCCAGCAAGCCGCTTTGACGCGAGAAGGTCTGCTTGGCGCAGGCTTTTTTCCAGGCGCGCACGACTTCTTTTGGATCAGCGCCGGGCTTGAATAATGCGTCCTTGAAGATGTCGAAATTGCCTGCTTGAAGATCAGCTTGCAGTTTTTGCATATCCAGACCATCAAGCCATGCTTCAATCGGATCGCTGTATTGCGGCTTGACGGGCGCAGGCGCTTCGGCAGCGCGGGCAGGTTCGGCGGGACGTTCGGGGAATGGATCACGAAACTCGAAATTCACGTGATCGCGCCAACGTTTGGATAAGCCTGATTTTTCAGGCACGCGAAAGATTTCTTTGGCATTGGCTTTGACGGTTTCCTGATATTCCTGTTCCGTCTCGAAATCCAGCGTCCATTCGGCATACGGTGCGCCGCGTTGTTCGCAAATCTTTTGCAGCTTGGCCAAACTGTCGCGTCCGACAGCGGTTTTCATCAGGTCTTTTTTGTGCAGGACGTAAATCGCAAATTCCCCCTGCTTGCGCCAGCGCGAAGTAAAGAAATCCCACGCGCCATCCATCGCTTCATTTACGTCGGTGACGACGAAGATGTTGAAGACTTTCTTATTTGTACCTTTGGTGTCTATTTCATCCCAATCCAACATCCCGACGCGCAGAAAGTAATTTGGTACGTTCGGGTAAGGATCGTTACCTTGCGCCCGCAATTGCAGCGCGGGTGAAAACAGAAATAACACCAGGAGCAACGTGCTGAACACGTGCTTTTGTATTTTTGGAGTAAGCATTGCCTGCCTCCTACTTCAGTAGCGGCGGAATCACGCCTTTGCCCGGCGCTTTCTGCTGCGTTGCGCTGGGCATCAGTGCCATCACTTTGGATTTGATTTGCTTGAATTCGGCGCTGTCGGTTTTGACTTCGGTGGAGCCAATCGGGAAGGCTTCGACATAATCAATCATATACGCGGCGCGATCCGGTACAGGCGGGTGCGTGCTCAGGAATTTGATCGGTTGTTTCGGACTCATCTTGTACATCTTCGCAAAGACCATCGAGAACGCTGTCGGGTCATAGCCCGCGTTGTACAAAATGTGCGCGCCGTAATGGTCAGCTTCTTTCTCTTCAAAACGACTGTACGCCCGCATAATCAGGTTGAGGCCGATGGTGGCTGACAATTGCGCGATGGTTTGTTGTATCGCTCCTTGTGGATTGACGGCTTGCAAGATGGCCCCGGCGATGCTGCGCGCGGTGAATTCCTTGATCGCGGCACGCCCCTGATGATGCGCGTAATTGTGCGCAAGTTCGTGTGACATCACGGCGGCCAATTCCGATTCGTTCTCCGCAAACGCGAGCAAGCCGGTGTACACGATGATGTGTCCCGGCGGCGTCACGGCGTTCACTTCCGGCGAATTGATGACCGTCACTTTGTACGCGAAATTCGAGCCGGGATTTTTGGCGACCAGTTTGTCTACGAGCGTTTGCAAGTAGGTTTGAATTTCCGGGTCGTTGTATGGCGGCTTCTGTTGTGTGATTGCTGCAAACCCCTGACTGCCGAGATTCAATTCGTATTCCGGTGTGATCTGAAAAACGACTTCCAGCCGATTCGTTTGCGAATTGAACCCTTCGATGCGCGATTCCTTGGATTGATAGAAATTAGCTTGGCGATTCCAGTTGGTCAGAAATTTGTCCTGACAGGTGTTTTGCACCTGCCGCGCCTGTGCTTTTGTTGCCTCATCATCGGTCGTAGTCACGACATACCGGTTTAATGCCCGCAGCGCCTGATCGTATTCTTCGCAGTTGTAATGCGCGTAACCTTTCAGCAAGGCGAGGCGATGATTATTCGGGAAAAGCTGCAAGCCTTTTTGCGCCGTTTCGACGCAGTTGTCGTAGTCTTTGCTGAAGCCGAAGTACGCGCGATACAAATACGTTTCGGCCAACAACTCAAAACACTTCTCGCAATCATTCTGCTTCTTTACATAATCTTTGAGTTGCTTCTCGGCTTTTTCCAGATTCTTTTTGGCAATGTCTTTGGCTTTGTTGTCGCGGGTGTTGAGGTAGATCACGCCTTGCTCTTTGGCTTGACTAATGAGCGCGGCGGTTTGACTTACCCAATCCTGCGGGGAGCGCACCGCTGCGCTCCCCCAATTCATCAACCCAAAGCAAAGCAACAATCCAATTATGAGGCGAATGCTTCCTGGCATAAATCCTCCTTCTTGACGCTTCGTCATCATGGTCTAGCTGGGTTGTCGGTGGCGATGTTCGGGCAAGATCGCCATCTCTTCTATTTCGTGGGTGCTGCGTTTGAAGCTGTAATACATGAGCACAATACTCAAGACAACTGCGACCAAAGCGACGACCAGCCAATACCACGGGATGATCATGCTGCCGATCACAAACACCACGGCCACACCTGCGATTGAGCCAATCAATCCCAGGATTCCCGCCAATCGCTCCCAGATCGGGCTGACAGGAAGGTCCATGTGATAACCGAGGTAGGCTCCGACAGCGGCGGCCCCCAACGCAGGCAACATTTGCATAACGCTCAGCCACAGCGGAGCGAATTGCCCATTGGCATCCAGCAACCATTTGCTTCCGGTGAATTGATGTCGGGTGCTTTCGGGCAGCACATAAAACATAACGTTCGAGAACATGAGCGTCAGAATCGCCGCCCAGACGGCATCAGGCAGGCGCGATTCTTCTTCAAACCGCCCTATCACGAATCCGCCGATCAGAAAGGCGGCCAACGTCAGCCCGAAAAGCACCAACACCCATTGATCGCTTTCGACCGTGCCAGGACGTTGATTGGAAATCTGCAACAATAACGAAAACAGCAGTGAAGTCAGCACCTGGATGCCGACCATAAATCCGAATCCGATGATGATCCATTTCATTCGTTCTTTCATAACCCACCTCCTTGATTGTAGGGTCTTACGAATCTTCAAGCGTTGATGTATCGCCTGTGGGCAAGCCCAGTTCCTGGGCTTTCAGCAGGCGACGCATAATCTTGCCGCTACGAGTGCGTGGCAGCTTGTCTCGAAACTCAATTTCTTTGGGCGCGACGACTGCACCGAGTCGTGAGCGCGCGTGTGCAAACAACTCTCGCCTCAACGCATCGCTCGCTTCATAGCCCGGCTTGAGTGAAACGAACGCTTTGACGATTTCCATCGCCACGGGATCAGGCTTGCCAATGACGCCCGCTTCGGCGACCGCCGCGTGTTCCAACAAAATACTTTCGACCTCGAACGGCCCAATCAAATGGCCGGACGTTTTGATGACATCGTCTTTGCGCCCGATAAACCAAAAGTAACCGTCGGCGTCACGCCTGGCTAAATCGCCGGTCAGATACCAACCGTCAGCAAAGCATTTCTGATAGCGTTCCGGCTCGTTCAGATAGGCGCGAAACATCGAAGGCCAACCGGGTCGCAATGCCAATTCGCCTTGGATCTCAGGCGCGGTGACGACTTCGATTTTCCCGTCGGGAGTTTTATTGACGATGGCGGCTTCGATGCCAGGCAATGGCTTCCCCATCGAGCCGGGGCGAATGTCCATTGAGGCATAATTGGCGATCATGATGCCGCCCGTTTCGGTCTGCCACCAGTTATCGTGAAAGGGTTTGCCGTAGATTTTTTGACTCCACACAACGGCTTCGGGATTGAGCGGTTCGCCAACGCTGGCAAGAAAGCGCAGATGACTTAGATCATATTTCTGTACGATCTCCGCGCCCGCTTTCATCAGCATCCGAATCGCGGTCGGCGCGGTGTACCAAACCGTGACTTTCTGCTCCTGCAGGATGCGATACCAGCGTTCGGCGTCGAAGTCTGCCTCGTCCACAACCATCGTCACGCCGTTGGTGAGCGGCGCGATGATGCCGTAGGACGTCCCCGTCACCCAGCCGGGGTCAGCCGTACACCAGAACACGTCTTCAGGGTGTAAATCCAACGCCAGCTTGCCCGTGATGTGATGGGCGACAACTGCGCCGTGAACATGAACTGCGCCCTTCGGCGTGCCAGTCGTGCCACTGGTGAAATGCAGCAACGCGATGTCTTCGGGAGCGGTCAGCTGGATCGTGAACTCGTCACTGGCTTCGCGCATTAATTGGTGAAAATCAAGCGTGCCGGGAATATGGGTGGGCTGTTGATCCGTGCCGATCAACAACACGTGTTCGAGCGAAGGCAAGGCTTCACGAATCCCCGCGACTTTGCGTTGATACAGCGCCTCCGTCGTCACCAAAACTTTTGCCCCGCCAATGTTGATGCGGGCTTTGATAGGTTCGGGACCGAAGGCGGAAAAGAGCGGGCAAAAAACACTGCGATTTTTGAAGGTTCCTAAGGCCGCGAGATAAAGTTCAGGCAAGCGCCCCGCCAAAGCAAAGACGCGCTCGCCGGGGCTGACCCCAAGCTGGCGCAGGACGTTGGCAAACCGATTCGTCAGCTTGCGCAAATCTTCATAACTAAAATCCAGGACGTCCCCATTTTTGCCGAGCCAACGAAGGGCAAGATGATTTCCAGTAGTATTCGCGTGCCGATCAACGGCCTCGTGTGCGATGTTCAGCCCACGTCCCGCAGGTAGTCCCTGTAATTCCTGCTGCGCCCGTCGCCACGAAAAATCCTCAATCGCTTGCGCGTAATTGCGGAGATTCGGCACAACCGGCCAATCACTTTGTTCTTTCACGATAGGTTCCCACGACATAGCAACCTCTTTCCGGCGCTGTACGGGAACGGTTGGATGCAGCAATCGTCTTTCGTCAGGCTAAAGATCAAAGGGGCAATTCTTTATTCAAGCCCTCTCTCGCCACCCGGTAAAACATTGGGCTTTTGCTCTGGCAGTTCCGTCAAAGTGGCCTCGGTCAACAACAAGACGCTAGCCACCGACACCGCATTTTCAAGCGCAATCCGCACCACTTTCGTGGGGTCAATGATCCCGGCTTCCATCAGGTCTACATATTCGCCGCGCGCGGCATCAAAGCCATAATTGCCTGTCCCATTGCGCATCGCGTTGACGACGACCCCGCCGTCAAATGCGGAGTTTTCGGCGATTTGCCGGGCGGGCGCTTCCAGCGCGCGTTTGAGAATTAATAGCCCTGTGCGTTCATCGCCTTCCGCTTTGGCGGCTTCCTGTTCGACAGCAGCAATCGTGCGCAGCAGCGCCAATCCGCCGCCCGGTACGATGCCTTCCGCAACGGCAGCCTTCGTCGCGCTGATCGCATCATCGAAGGCTTCTTTGCGGCTTTTCATTTCCGATTCCGAAGGCGCACCGACCCGAATCACCGCCACACCGCCCGCCAGCCGTGCCAATCGTTCCTGCAATTTCTCGCGGTCATAATCTGAGGTCGCCGCTTCGATCTGTTGCCGCAATTCTTTGCAGCGCCCGTCAATCGCGGGTTTAGCGCCGCCACCGCCGATGATGATGGTATTGTCTTTGTCCGCCACCACGCGGCGGGCGCGGCCTAAATCCGCCAACGTGACCTTGTCCAGCTTCAAGCCAAGTTCCTCGCTGATGACCTGACCACCGGTCAGGACGGCGATGTCCTGCAACATCGCCTTGCGCCGGTCTCCGAACCCTGGAGCCTTGACGGCAACGCACGACAAGACGCCGCGAATCTTGTTCACGACCAGAGTTGCCAGGGCTTCGCCTTCGACTTCTTCGGCCACAATCAGCAGGGACTGTGCATTCTTGGCAATCTGTTCAAGCAGCGGAAGCAGGTCCGCCATCAAAGTGATTTTCCGCTCGCACAGCAGGATCAACGGTTCGTCTAAAACGGCTTCCATCTTGTCAGGGTTGGTAATGAAATACGGAGACAAATAGCCGCGATCAAATTGCATGCCTTCGACTATTTCCAGCGTCGTTTCGGTCGTCTTTGACTCTTCCACCGAAATCACGCCTTCGTCACCGATGCGTTCGGTCGCGTCCGCAATCAATTCGCCAATCACCGCATCGTTGTGCGCCGAAATCGTCGCCACCTGTGCTTTCTCTTTGCGACTCTCAACGTGCCGCGAAATCGTGCGCAGGGATTCGATTGCCACTTTCAATCCACGCTCCAATCCGCGTTTCAAATCCACTGCGCTCGCGCCCGCTGCCACGTTGCGCAAGCCCTCGGCAAAAATCGCGTAGGCCAACACCGTCGAAGAGCTGGTGCCATCGCCAACCGCATCGCCTGTTTGCTCTGCCGCCTGTCTCATCATTTGTGCGCCCAGATTTTCTTCGGGGTCTTTCAGCTCAACTTCTTTGGCAATCGTCACGCCGTCATTGCACACCAGCGGCTTGCCCCATTTCTTTTCGATCAAAACGCATTTGGATTTTGGTCCCAACGTCACGCGCACGCCATCGGCCAGGGCGGCAGCACCGCGCAGGATTTTTTCGCGCGCTTCAGAACGAAAAAGCATTTGTTTGTGTGGCATTGCATTTCCCTCCTCTTGCTTAAAGCTATGCTCATTGCACTTGCAAGCTTCAGGCCAAATCCAAATGCGAGAAATTGTGGATGAGGGCGGAAGAGGCAGGCGACGAGAGCGCGAGATTTCACGCACTGGCTGGGGATTCTTGCTCGTTCTGATACGAATTTACACGGACGCGCCGTCGTGCCTCCTGGCATTCAGTTTGCAGGGTTGCTGTGGGATGAATTTGAGAGGAGGCAGTAGACTGCCATAAAAAAGGAGACGGCATGATGAAAAAGCGAAGCGGCGGTAAACTCTAGGTACGAAGCAAAAGTAACTGGAGTAGAGAGGTCACAGGCTGAATCTTTCCGTGTGGCTTGACCACGTAAAGGAGACTA
>JAEUQN010000112.1 GCA_016789725.1 Blastocatellia bacterium
TGCGTACAACCCGCCCCTGATCCAGAATTAATTGCTTGCGATGGATTTCTGATTTTTAGGATCGAATTTTTGTTCGATGTATTTTTGGGCGACAGCTTGCGCGTTGTCATAATTGCTGCCGTTGCTGATGGCTTTATTATATTCAGCGATGGCGCGTTCTCGCTGGTCAATCGCATCCCAGGCGTTGCCGCGATAAATATAGCTCCAAACCTCAACCCAATCCGGGCGCAAATTGCCATTTAACGCCTGATCGAAAGAATCCAATGCCTTTTGATAATTGCGCTGCAACATGCACAACAAGCCGAGGTTATACCACGCCCAGGAATTGCCTCGATTGAGTTTGATGGCTGCATTGAATTGCTGTTCGGCTTCGAGATATTCCATTTCCTTGACGTGTTCAATGCCCCGTCGTACCACGACTGATTGTCGCAGCTCGTCGGAATTCCGCATGAGCTTGGAATCAGGATCAATGATGATGTCGAGCGGTTTGCTTTTGGTAATGATGTCGAAATCGGCGGACGTGCCTTTCATCACCAATTCCTGTTTTTCTGCGCCCGCCTCGGTTTTCAGCACGACTTCAATGGGCATCTCAAATGCTTCGATTTCCTGCTTAACCGTACCCGGAACGCGGAAGCCGTCTTTCAAGCGTAACATTCTCCAATCAGCACGGAATTCGGGCACGCCGGTTGAATCTACCCATTGCCCAAAAAACGACCGGAGGTTTCGTCCGGCAGCCTTGGACGCCACGGTTTCAAAATCGTCAATGCTCAAATTTTTCCCCGCATTTTGGGCGTAGTAATTTTTGATGAACCCATCAAAATTTTGTTCGCCCATCAATTGTCGCAGCATATTGAAGACGACGGCTCCTTTGTAGTACACGACGGAGCGGAAGGCCGATGATTGATCGTCCAGTTGTTTAGGCGCGTTGCGGATCGAGGCCGATTGCTCAAAAGCCAGGCCCTTTTCCAACTCGGCTTGCATCGCCTGTTGGAAGGTTGATTCATTGCTGTTGTCTTTGAGGTAAAGCAATCCGCTGAATTGGGCTAATCCTTGCATCAGCCAGGCATCATCGAATGATTTGATACCGACCGTTTGTCCCCACCATTGATAAGCTGTTTCGCGTGCTAACAACTCTTCGTTTCCGGTTGCAAAGGCCTTGGGATTGAGGAAGAGGATTCCTGCGCCCGAATAAGTTTCGAGCGTTTCTTCGTCCACTTCGGCGATGATAAAGCGATCACCAAAGGCATAAGTACCAAACTTTGACGAGTAATATTCCAGATGTTTCCCGGCAATTTGGGCCAGATGATCCGCTGATTTTTCATCGCCAACTTTCGCGTAGACATCCACCGTCAGCCCGCCAAAGCTGTACGGTTTGGCGATGTATTGCGCGACCGCGTAGTTGCCAGGCAAAGCGGGTTTGGTGCTGACAAAGCTGTAGATCATTTTGTTGTTGGCGGCGGGCGTTGCCACGACAGGTTGTTCGCTGTACCCCACCGCAGTCATTTCTTTCGGCACCGTCAGCGAGATCTGGTACGTCGAACGATCCGCTGCATATTCGTGAAACGGGAACCAGCGGGCAGCATAAAACAGATAGGAACCCTGATTGCCCACATACGCCAGCCGCGCGTTTTGCAAGGGGCCGCCCTGCGGGGATTCAAGTGCGCCTTCGTATTCAAAGATAATCGTGATTGGCTGTTTGGCCGGGACTACGGAACCCAGATCAACGCGTACATTCATGTTCTCGCGGTTATCTTGCACAAATTGTAGCGTACTGATTGGGGCGGCAACTGGTACTGCTGGAGGCGCTGATTTGGAAGTGGGCGTCGTTGGTTTTTGAACCGGCGTTGTTGCTGGTTTTTGTCCCGGACGTGTTGTTTGAGCTTGGCGCGCTAACGTGGGCGGCGTTGCCGTCGTGGTGCTGATCGGTTTGGGCGGAGTTGTAGCGGGGGGCGCAGATGTGGGCAGGCTCGATTTCAATGTGACTTTTGCGATAGTGAGAGAGCCGTTCATCTCGAAGACTACTGACCGCGTTTCAGCCTGAGGAATAAACGTTACTTCCGCAACTGCGCGCAGTTTTTGTTCCGCTGGCAGCAATTCCGCGTCGATTTTGTAATGCTGTACGTCAATTTCGACCTGTCCTTTTTGTTGTGAGAGCGCCGCGCTGATGGTCAATCCCACGACGCACAGAACCGAAACAATCTTCTTCATAAAATCCCTCTCAAAATTTCTTTCGCAAAAAGCATTCACTTCGCAAGCCGCGAATTATAACATTGTTACGGCGAAACAATCGCACGCCCTAACTAAAATTAGACCGTTATGAACTTTGGGCAGTTACGAAATTTTTATCGCTACGCATTTTCCGGGGAGAATTATTGGCTCCTCATGCGTGTGCTTCGTGCTGCCTGGCAAGTTCGTCAAGTCATTCGTGATTCGTCTGTCACTCCAAAACTAATGTCCGCTTTGCCTGCGATTAATTCATTTTATCTTCCGCCACAAACAAACTGGCGGCTTTCAGATGCAAAAAAAGTCGCTTGGTTTGCCAACTTCATTGTGAATTTTCCAGTGCGTTGGGGGAAATGTTTGCAACGGTCATTGATTGTGTACCGCCTCTTGAATGGTTATGGCGAACCAGCGCGCTTGTATATTGGGGTGAATGAGCAGGATGCAGCGGCTGACGGTCACGTCTGGGTTGTTCGTATATGCGATGGCGACCGTGTCTTTGCCGAGGCGGTGGAGCCGCGTGAGCGATTTACAGTGATTTATACGTCGCCCTTGCCATAGCTGATTTTCCTATCCGCTTCTTTCTTTGCGTGACAATTTAATCGCCGTTTTCTCATCCGGCTACAACATTCCTGACTAAACTGGACACCCTGGGGCAAAACCACAAACGGCTCTCTAGGTCATTGATGGAGGCGGCTATGAAAATTAGTGTTCTGATCTGTTCTCGCAATCGAGCGGCTTCATTACGCAGCACGCTTGAAGCGGTTTTTAATCAGGTGGTCAGCGAAAATTATGACTTTGAGGTCGTTGTCGTGGATAACGCGTCTACCGATGCTACTCGGCTTACAGTCGCGGCATTTATTTCTGCGCTTCCCGCACAGCATTTTGGCAGGTTGCGATATTGCTATGAAGCAAGGCCGGGGCTTTCCAACGCGCGCAATGCGGCATTAGGCTTGGCGCAAGGCGACATTCTGGCCTTTATTGACGATGATATTTTGCCCGATGCCTCCTGGCTCGATGAACTGAGTCGGGAGTTTAATACTGATTCCACCTTGTGTTTGCTGGGTGGGCGAGTTCTCCTGGCGAAAGATAATCTTCAGCCGATTGGTATTATTACCAGCAAACAGCGACGGCATTTCACCACGCCTGATTGCTCGGCTCTGGTCATCGGGGCCAATCTGGCTTTTCGGCGTGAATTAGTCGCAAAAATAGGAGGGTTTGATCCACGACTGGGGACGGGGAGCACATTCGCGGCAGGCGAAGATGTAGACTTTGTTTATCGGGCGATGAAGGCTGGTTATCAGCTTCTTTATGCGCCAACCGTGACCGTATATCACAATCACCACCGTCAAACGCACGCGCAGGCTTGTCAGCTTGAATACAGTTCTGGTAATGGCGCTGTAGCGTATTTTATGAAGCACGTCCTGAAGGCCGATTGGTTTGCGCTCAAAGTGGCATACTGGTCGCTGCTAAAAGCAATGAAACATGCATTGGGATTGACGCCAGTCCCACCTGACGTCTCAGATCGTTCTCGCGCCTATTTACGGGGCGTTATCAAAGGTGTCGTCCCCGCCCTCGTCCGCATGTGGTAATAGTTAGAGGGTCTCAAAGCACTTTCAAAATTATACATTTTAAGTAATACGTTTCCGGGACGGTCAGCAAAATAGGATGATCCCGGCCTTGCGTGCGCTTCTCGACAATCTGGATCATTTTGCCCGCGTCTTGTGCGGCGTCTTTGAGCATTTCTAAAAACAACGCCTCGTCCACGTGATGCGAACACGAACAAGTAATTAAAATCCCACCCGGATTGAGCAAGCGTAAGGCTCGCAAATTAATTTCTTTATACCCTCGCAACGCGGCCTTGATGGCTCCCCGATTTTTGGCAAAAGCTGGCGGATCAAGCACGATGGTGTCAAAGCGTTCACCGCGCGCATCATAATCTGCCAGTTTATCGAACACATTGGTTTCAATAAATTCGACGTTACGCAATTGATTCAGCTCTGCATTTCGTTGCGCCCGTTCAATGGCTGGAGCCGATATATCAAGTGCCGTGACGTGATCGCAGCCTTTCGCCAAGTGCAGCGCAAATGAGCCGTGAAAGCTGAAACAATCCAAGCCGCGTCCGCTGGCATATCGCATTGTTGCTGCCCGGTTTTCGCGCTGATCCAAAAACGCGCCGGTCTTTTGCCCGCCAATCAAATCCACCCAATATTTCAGGCCATTTTCTGTAATCTGAAATTCTGTGGCCGTATTTGCTGTCGGCTTTTGATATAAAACGCCACTCTTGAGCGGCAATCCTTCCAACTGTCGAACCTTGACGTCGTTTCGCTCGACAATCAGGCGCGGATCAAATAACTCAATCAACAGCTCTACCCACAAATCTTTGAGCGTATCCATTCCGCGTGACAACGTTTGGATGGAAAAGGCGTCGCCGTAACGATCCACAATGAGGCCCGGCAACCAATCTCCCTCGGCGTGAACGAGCCGATAGGTTTCGGCTTTGCCCGCGACGCGTTTGCGCCAGTGATAGGCCGTCATTAATCGCTCACGCCAGAAGTTACGCCAGAATTCCGTTGTCGTTTTGGATTCGGCATAATCCGTTTTGGAAATGACCCGCAACGTGATTTCGGATTCGGCACCGAACTGTGCCCAGGCAACGAAGCGATTGCGTTTATCCACCACGCGCGTAATGGAACCGCTGTCCGCGACATGCAGGGCTTGCACGACATCGCTGCGAAAAACCCATAAATGTCCGGCACGAATGCGGTCTACGCCTTTCGGGGTGATGATTGTTTCGGGGGTGACTTGACTCTCATTCATATTCAGTAAACTATGGGCGATGAATGTATCACTCATTGGTTCTCTTTCATAATTTCAATGCAACGTATGCCCCAAACAGCTTATCTTGGATTAAGCTCAACGGTTGGAGACCGTGCCGCTAATTTGCTTCGTACTCTCAGCTCCTTAGTCATCGGAGATATTCGCCTGTCCGGTGCATCTTCCATCTATGAAGTCGAATATGCTCCAGATGATCCAAAAATGTTGACGATGATCGTCGCTGTAACTGCGCCTCGCCTGGAGCCATTTGCCTTTCTTAATTATTGTTTGGCGACGGAAACGCGGATTAGTCGCAAGCGGATGATGGAGGAAGGCCGCCGCTCCGTTGAGGTTGATTTGTTGTTGTTGGAAGACCTAGTTGTGGATGAAATTCGGAACGGCATGGAGTTGATCTTGCCGCATCCCTATTTGCATCTCAATCGTTCGTTATTGGTGCCTCTCACTGAAATTGCCCCATATCTGAAACATCCACTGTTGGGCGAGACTATGTCCCACCTGCTTGGAGCGGCAGAAGATTCCAGTATGGTCTGGGTCTATCGTGGATAAAACGTTAATTGTCGAACTCTTCCACCATGAGGGATGAGTGCTAATCTGGATAGAGGAGAAAATCTTTATGAATAAAATTACGTTGATCATCTTATTGACCATTTCCCTGATTTCGGGAGCTGTGGCACAAAGCGCAGGCGAAAAGATGAAACAGGGCGCGAAATCCATTGTAAAAGGAACCAAAGACGTTGGCGTAGCGACCGCCGATGGTGCGAAATCTGTTTCTAAAACTGTCGTCAAAGGGACCAAAACCGCAGGCAGGAAAACGGTCAAAGGAGCAAAAACCGTAAAGCGGAAAACGGTCAAAGGAACCAAAACAGGAATTCAGAAGGTTGGCGAAGGAACCGAAAAAGTCGGCGGCAAAATGAAAAGCGTTGGCAAATAGGTTTTGCTTGTCGAAGGTCAATTTTAATTTTCCATTTTCCATCTGACAACGAGACTCATTGTCAGATGGAAAATGGAAAATAAGCTGAACGTTTACACGTTGAATCGAAATAGCAGGACATCGCCATCCTGGACTACGTACTCTTTACCTTCCGACCGCATCAAGCCTTTTTCCTTCGCCACCTTTTCGCCTCCACACGCGATGTAATCATTGAAGGCAATCGTTTCGGCGCGAATGAAGCCGCGCTCAAAATCGGTGTGAATGACTCCTGCGGCCTTCGGGGCTGTATCCCCCTGGTGAATCGTCCAGGCGCGCACTTCCTTGACGCCGGCTGTGAAGTACGTTTGTAATCCCAGCAGCGAATAGGCCGCACGAATCAAGCGATCCAGTCCCGCCGATTCGATGCCGAGCGAAGCAAGGAATTCCTTGCGCTCTTCCGATGATAACTCGCTCAGTTCGGCCTCGATCTTGGCGGAAAACGGTACGACTTCGGCCATCTCACCCGACGCCTTGACCGCCTCGCGCAAGGTCTTGAGGTATTTGCCCTCTTCGCCTGCAAGTTCCTCTTCGCTGACGTTCGCGGCATATAACACGGGCTTTGCGGTCAATAACGACAGAGGTTTGAGCAATTCTTTCTGCTCATTTGACAAGCCCGCTTCCCACAAACCTTTACCATCGCTCAGAAATTTCAAAGCCTCTTCCAGCACCGGCAATTCAGCCATTGCTTCTTTGTCATTTGATTTTGCAGATTTGCGAGAACGCTCAATGCGTTTTTCAACGGAAGATAAATCCGCCAGCGCTAATTCCAGCTCAATCACTTCGCGGTCGCGTACCGGATCAACGCCTCCCATCACGTGAATCGTGTCTGGATCGTCGAAGCAGCGCACGACGTGGACGATGGCATCTGTTTCGCGGATGTTTGCCAGGAACTTATTGCCCAGTCCTTCACCCGTCGAAGCTCCTTTGACGAGTCCGGCGATGTCTACGAATTCAACCGCTGCGGGGACGATGTTTTGGGGTTTTACGATGTTGGCTAATTGTTGCAAGCGCGGATCTGGCACTTCAACAATGCCAACGTTTGGCTCGACGGTACAAAACGGATAATTTTCGGCTTGCGCTCCGGCGGCGGTGAGCGCGTTAAATAGGGTGGATTTACCAACGTTCGGCAATCCGACAATTCCTGCACGTAACACTTTAATCAATTCTCCTGAAAAAACAGCCGCTTCACTCAATTTGACTGTTCTGAATTAGCAGTAAATGGCACTCTACTTGATGCCTAAGGTAATTGTCTACCATCGTTAATTATTTTCTTGCGCCTGTGTGCCGGGCCGCTTATCATTCGGCCCGTTCCTGATCTCACTAAAGCTAACCACTGACAAACTGACTCTTTCGCATAGTCCCGCCAGACTGGCTTAATGTATGTCACTTCCGCAAGCACTGAATTTGGTTTGTCCGCGATGTCACCTCTTCAACGAACTCAGCGAATTTAGCTGTCGTCGGTGTGGGCATTCACTGCAAAAGCAGCGCGGGCGAGATCGAAAACTAACAGAGTTCAGTACCTCTCGTGTGCTCACGCGGATTTTCTTATTGACTGCTTTTTTTCTGGTTGCCTGGTACGCTTCGCTGATGAAAACGTCTGATCCCCTCAAAGCAGAACAGCGTCAAATGGTCGAACATGCCATCAACGTGTTACGCCAACGCGGTTTTGCAGACGATGCTGCGTTGTTACGACGTGTCACGACCTTTCGTTCCACCGATCATTGGTGGAATCGTCAATTTGGCCATCCTCAGGCCTACGCCGCGACGAACTTTCCGTTTGAAGTGATGACGTTATACCCAGAGTTTTTTACGAAAACGACCGATGACACAGAGCGCGCGGCGGTTCTCTTGCATGAAAGTTATCATCTGCGCGGATACGGTGAAGAGAAGGCGTATGCGGAAATGTGGCAGGTCAAAGATAAGTTAGGTTATACCGCTGATAAGTATGACAAGACCAGAGTCTGGTCAAACATGCGCGATGATACGATGACTTATGCGCCACAGCTTTTTACGTGCGGCGCAGCAGGGCAGGATGATTGCACCAACCGAATTGCCGGGCGCTAATGCTTTATGGCTTGCCGCGCTAAAACCGTCAGCAGAAGAACTATGAGTGGTAGGATGACGATAGAACTGACTACGCCGATTTCTTTTTCGCCAATCCAAAACGTCATAAATAAATTGAACCCAAGGATGCCAAAATATAAACCGACAGGGGCCAGTGCCTTATACCGATAAGTTAGAATTCCTTTTGTGTCCTCTAACTTGAAGCAGGTTTCAATCCAACCGTAGAGCCTCAGAATAGCTGCACACACAAAGTACCATCCTAAGAAGTTTGCCAATGTAATTCCAAAGTAGCTTCCGCCATCGGGGTAGTAATAAATCTTCCCCAAAAACCAACGATCACCACGCAATGCGACCGGATCAATAATAATATCCAGGTACATCATTAGAAATGCCGCCAGTAAAGTTACTGCCCACGAATGACGTAGCTTTTGACTTGCATCCTTTTGGACATCGCGCCAACTAACTTGTAGCTTAGCTAGTAATGTAATGGCTAATTCCCAACTTACATACGACAAGAAGGTAAACGACATCGAGTCCATAAATGGCACGCCCGCAATCCACAACTCTTTGTCAGTCGTTGCCGGGATGTAGTAGTACAAGCCAAACGGAAACCCTGTTGCGGCGACTGCCGAACTCCATTCACAGAGAAAGGCGACTACAAAGGCAATGATAGAAAAGACGAGCGTGCGCCTGCGCCCAATGTGCGTGACAGCGAGGAAAAGATAGCACGCGAAGAAAACGAAGACATAAGGGCGAAGTAGAACTGTGCCGAGAAGTAGTTTGAAGAACTCCGTCATTGACTCAGCCAAAGATTCGTTTGAAGTCTATCGTGATGCCTTCGCTTTCGACGACTTCATTTGTATATTTCACCTCGTTGTCCCGCGTTGTGACAAAGATCGTGTTCGTGAACGGCTCAATCGTCCATACCGCTTTGACACCGTGCGCAACGAGCTGATCGGCTTTAACTAATAAATCCTGAATGTTCTGGCTCGCCGAGATTACTTCAATGGCTAAGATGGGTAACTCAGGGAACTTCGTTATATCACGCCGAAAGTTCGGCTTGATCTTGGCTTTCGGGTAAACACAAATATCCGGCGTGATGCCATTTTCAATGGCTAGGGTAAGTTCAGGCAAAGGTTCAATTTCGGGATTTTCAAGTAGTTGTCGAATAACTTGCAAACAAATGTAGCTGTGATTCAACGACGGCATCTCTTTTTCCTCGATGGTAGTTTCGGCTTCTAATTCTGCCAGCATAGTTTGTACCTCAAATTCTATCGTTGTTGGGAAACGTGCTGATTGTATCGCCCCAATGCCGTCAACGGAAACTGATTTCGATACTGGTGATAGTTGATATAAAAATGCCCCGGAAAGCCGGTGCCCGTGAATTCTGCTTCGGGCCAGCAGCCTTCGTCGTTGAGATTGTCCAGCAAATACGCAATGCCGCGCGTGACACTATCGGATTCGTAATCGCCCGCTCCCATCAGCCCTAACAGCGCCCACGCCGTTTGCGAAGCGGTGCTGGGGCCTTGGCCGCGCAGTTCGGGCTTCTTGTACGATTCGCAAGTTTCGCCCCAACCGCCGTCTACGTTTTGCACGGAGCGCAACCACTCTGCTGCCCGTTTTGCCTCGGGGCGCGTCATATCGAAGCCAATGGCTTTCCAGCCGACTAAAACCAAGTATGTTCCGTAAATGTAATTCACGCCCCAGCGGCCCCAAAACGCGCCGTCCTGTTCCTGCAAGCGCAGGGTAAAATCCAGCGCGCGATGCAGTTGGTTTGGCGTGAATTGGCGTTCATTCCACGCGTTTGAGATGTGGCCCAATGCTTCCAGCACGCGGCTCGACACGTCAGCCGTCGGCGGATCAATCATCGCTTTCAAATCGCCGTAGGGCATCTGATTCCACAGGTCGTTCGTGTTATCTACATCGAACGCGCCCCAGCCGCCAGCTTTGCATTGCATCGTCATCACCCACTGCATCGCGGCACGAATGGCTTCACGTTTGTAGGCTTCGTTGTCGAGTTTGAGCGGCAGCAAGGCGAGCACGACGGCGGCGGTGTCGTCTACGTCAGGGTAGTAATCATTGTGAAACTCAAACGCCCAACCGGCGGGCTTGCCAGTGCGGTTGTACACCGCCCAATCACCGTACTTAAAAATCTGTTTGCTGAGCAACCATTCGCCCGCCGCTTTCAATTTCGGATGCGAAGGCGAAAGGCCGGAATCCAGCAGCGCCGTGACCGCGAGCGCCGTGTCCCACGTCGGCGAAACACAAGGCTGCGTGCGGTAATACATCGCTTCGCCGTCACTCGACGCGCCTTCGGAAATGCCGAACCGATCAATCGCTTCGAGGCCGCGTTTGACGTACGGGTGATCGTTGCTGTACCCAAGCACGTGAAACATCAGCAATGAATTCAGCATCGCCGGAATGATGCCCGCCCAATCGCCGGGATGGTCTTGGCGTTCGATGACCCAGCGTTCGGCGGCGGCGATGCCCGCTTGTCTAAATGGCACGAGGCCGATTTTATTGGCGAATTTCAGCACTTTGTCCGCTAGCAAAAAGCCTGCACCTACGACGGTCTTGTCATTGTTTTTGAGTTTGTAATCCGCGTTGGCCTGCGATCCTTCGACAAACAACTCGTCGCATTTGACGCCGCGTTCGTACACCGGGCGTTTGTCAATCACGACCAGCAGCGGCACGGTCGAAGAGCGCGCCCAACTTGCCATCGAGTACACATTGAAGGGAAACCACTTCGGCAAAAACATAAACCACGGCGGCAACGTCGGAATGCCATCCCACGGAAACGCGCCGAAAAGCGCCAGATGCAATTTGGTGAACACCCGCGATTTGGAAACACCACCGTGCGCCAGAATGAATTCGCGCGCTTTGACCAGCCGTTCATCGTCGGCGCTGTAACCCGCGATCCGCAGCGCAAAGTACGCCTCAACCGTCGTACTCAATTCGCCGCCGTCGCCGAAATACAATTCCCATCCGCCGTGCTCGCGTTGTTCGCGCAAGATGTAGCGCGCCGCCTGCTGAATATGCGCTTCCCGATCCGTGCCGAGAATGCGGTGGAGCATAATGAATTCAGCGGTCAGCGTGACATTGGCTTCAAGCTCTGCCCACCAATAACCATCAAGCTCTTGTTGCGCGAGCAAATACTCCTGCGCCCGCCCAATCGCATCGGCGAGCTGCGTGTGTGAAATTTGGTTGGTTGTTTTCTGAAGAGAAATCATTGCGTACTACGTCTTATTTTTCTTCCACGAAGTCACACGAAGAATCACGAAGACCGCTGCTGCGAAAAAGGATATGACTTCGTGCGACTTCGTGTGGCTTCGTGGAAAAACAGTATCCTGCTATTTATAGTGCTAATTCAAAACTTCTCCCGCACGCGCACAAAGCTTGCAAAGCGGGGCAAGCCATTTTTCGTGAAACCGCGATAAGTATATGTTACCTGCGAACCAATCGCCGGAGGATTCGCGCGCACGGCATCCGTAAACCCAGTGCCGATTTGAAATCGCTTACCGTCCGGCGTTTCGACTTGCAACGCCCCCATTTTGCCTTCGTATTTGCCTTTGCCGGGCACATAGCCAATCACCGTCGCTTCGGCATCGTCGAGCGGTTTTAGCTTCAACAACGCATCATTGCGCCCCGTGATGTACGGCGCATCAGCGCGATGCAGCATCAAGCCTTCACCGCCCGCCTGCACGATTTCGGCCAACTTGCGTTTGAGCGCGGCGTTGTCGGGAAGGCGGAATTGCTCGACCGCGACAAGCTGCGGGAAATTCGCCTGCGCGACGATGCGCTTGATTTGTTCGTAGCGTTTGGCAAACGTTCCCAGCGCATCCGGCAATTCAAAAATCATGTACTTGATCTGCCGCCATTCCTCATCCTGCGGCGTGTTTTTGCGCACAAAGCCGGACAGCTTTTCAAACTGCCCGCGCGCAATCCACAATTCGCCATCCAACCGTTGTTTTGGCAATTTCGCCACAAACCAAGCCGGAGCGGCAATTACATTGCCCGCCCGCGAACGTAGCGCCTGTCCATCCCACAACGCGCGCACGCCATCGTATTTTTCACTGACTAGATACGGCGTCGGATCAATGTCTGCGTTAGCTATGTTAGCAAGCAGCGCCTTCGTCGCTTCTGATGATTGCGCGTAAATGCACGGCGCGAGCAATAAACAAAGGACGAATGAAACGATACGGGGCAAAGGTTTCATAAGAGGTTCCTGTGATTGTTGATGGTCTCAAAAAGCGCAAAGCCAGCTTGAGATAGAGGCGACCTGATTTTCGTTGGTCAGATTCGCGGCATTATCAAGATTGCCTTCTTCCAAGAGCTTCCAGATTTCGGCAGCCATTTTCTTTTCAATAGCTGCGCCAACAAAGAACAGTTTCGGCGACAATTTGAGCGAAGAAAAGGATGTCTGAATGCGTGTCAGCGCAGTGCGTGCTGTCTTCCAATGTTCGTCTGCGCCCGCCGGATCAATGCCGCCTTTGAGTTCGCCTAATGCGAGATACCGCGCAGGAGACTTGTAAATGGTTGGCGATATTTCCGTCGAAGCACAATCAAACAAGCACAAATCTACATTGTTCTTCACCAGCGGAACCGTGAGGTTGTAAATTAACGTACGAACTTTATTTCCTTTCTGCCAACTGAGGCCGCGTAAATATAGCTCAATATCCGCATCATCGTTCGGCAGGTTAGCCAACGAATTATTGACCGAATGCAGCCATTGATACGGCTGGCCTGCAAGGTTTAGGGTCGAGATGATCGCTCGCGTCAATTTACGCTGGGCTAATACACCACCCACGTTTCTCATCGAACCACCTAACGTGTCGCCGCGCGTCAGCAAAAATCGGAACACCAATTCCTCGACGAAATTATCTCCGGCAGGCTCAAGAAAGTTTTGAATCAAGCCTTGTATAGCATCAGCTTTATCTTGCGCTTGCAGATGGTTTGAGGCTTTGTCAGAAACGCCCGCAGCCGTTAGCAAAGCGGGTTGGATACCTTCTATCGTGACTAATACCGAAGGGGAGGTTGCTTGCGATGCCGCGACTTTGAGCGCACGCGCTTGTGCAACAAACGGTGTGGCACGCCGATTCTTTTCCAACGCAAGCGCCACAAAACCCGCCCGCACCGCCGCATACGAGGTGACCATGTCGTCCGCGTTTTTCAAATGCTGAAGATACGGCTTCTTTTTCGCCATTACAGCTTTCTCCACACATACACACATTTGCGCAATGGATCGCGCCCATGTTCGCCCATCTGTTGACTGCTATTGCCTTTGCCGTTGGGCAAAACAAGAATGTTTTCAATCGCAAATCCGAGTTGTTCGGCTAGGCTCGACAAGATCAAATCCACGGAAATGCTTGCGCCCGCATAACGAACGTTGTCATTGACCATCAGCAAGGGCGCGCCCGATTTCATTACGCGCGCGCATTCGGCAATCACGCAAGCCATCTCGTAAAAATAGCCACGCACCATACGCGGAATGCCGTTGTTGTTGAGTGCGCCGCTTTCTTTTTGACTGTCCAAATATCGTAGAATCGTTTGCAGCAATTCTTGCTTGTCTGCCGCCGTGATGGCTGCTGCCCAATCTGCATTAAATGCCAGCAAGTCCTTCGCGCGGTTTTCAACCGTGCAACTCAACATTTCCTGCCGCAACCTTACTAACCCTTTTTCATCAACCCCCAGCAATGCGAGTTCCAACGCATACGTCCGCGTGTAGTCGTAGCGGTTACAGTAGGGGGGGGATGTGATTACGCAGTCAACTGATTCATCCGCGAGCTTTGGCAATAGCTCAAGACAAGAGCCTTCGTGAAGGTGAAGTTTACCTTGTGCGTTTTCCAGCGGAAATAATCCGTCCTGATAGTCGCTTTGGTTCAAATCAAAAATGATCTCTTCCAATTTGGCGCAAATCGCCTGCTCAAAACTTGGAATAAAGCCTTTGTCGAATGGCTTCTTGCCTTGTGTGCGTGCAGAACGGTAATCCCAGCGCAAATATTGCCCGTCTTTGCGCGTAAAACTGATGGCCTCCAAAATGCACAACAGCGCGAAGCGCAGCACCATTTGGACACGCTCATTTTCGTGTTGCAGGGTGGCGAGGTATTTCTCAATTGCTTCGTGAGTCGCGTCGGAGTAAGCACCGCTGGTGATGCGAAGCTCCGGCAATGCAACCTTTGCGGCGGATTGATTCCAGATGCGATTCGCAAGCCAGTTTTGCACGCACGCAATGTCCACTGCTGTAAAGTCAGATTCCAATAGTTTCTTCGTGTGAATGATCTGTTGTCCAATGGGCAGCAATTCAATTCCTTCAGCCCGATTGCCCAGTTCACTTGCCACAAAAAGTGCCGTGCCGCTACCAGCAAACGGGTCAAGGATGCTTCCGCTGATCTGATATTTCTGAAACAGATACTCAATCAAAGGTGCAGAAAAGGCTTCTTTGTATTTGTACCAGCGATGCACCGCCTTAGTTTTATTGGCCTGAAAGCTGACAAGCGAGCGTGACAATGAATTTTGGATGACCAGCTTATCGGCATATTGCTGCGTCAAGATGCGATCAAGCCGTGCTATGTTTTCCAAATCAGGTGATGACGATAGAGGCAATGTTTGTGTTCCTATTGCAGCATTCAACACGGGGCAAACTCCTTTTCCTAGCTCGCGGCCAATTCTTCTTCCAACAACTGCCGTTCGTACAAATCGGCGTACTCGCCGCCGAGTCGCATCAATTCTTCGTGCGTGCCGCGTTCGACGATGTGGCCGTGATCTAAGACGCAAATCAGGTCAGCGTCTTTCACGGTGGAGATGCGGTGCGCAACGATCAGCGAGGTGCGGCCTTTCATCACGCCGCGCAGTTCCGTCAGAATCTTTTCTTCGGTGTAGGTGTCTACGGCGGAGAGCGCATCGTCCAAAATCAAAATCTTCGGTTCGCGGATGATGGCACGGGCGATGGCGGTGCGTTGTTTTTGACCGCCCGAAAGCGTGATGCCGCGTTCGCCAACAAGCGTTTCGTATTGCTTGGGAAAGGCGTTGATGTCATCGGCTAAACCGGCTACGGCGGCGGCGCGGGCGATTTGTGGAGCTTCGGATTTCTCGACGCCGAACGCGATGTTTTCGGCCAGCGTTTCGCTGAACAAAAACGTTTCCTGCGTGACGTAGCCGATGCTTTCGCGCAATCGTTGCAGCGGGATTTCTCGAATCGGATGCCCGTCAATCAACACCATTCCCGGCGCAGCATCGAGCAAGCGCGGAACCAGATTCATCAACGTAGATTTGCCCGAACCGGTGCGCCCGATGAAGGCGACCGTTTGCCCCGGCTCAATCACCAGATTGATGTCGTGCAATACTTCGGGCGTCGTGTCGGAATACTTGAATGTCAGGTTACGAAACTCGATCTTTCCCTCCATCTCCCCATCTCCCCGTCTCTCCATCTCCCCATCCCGAATCGCCGGCTCAATCTGCATAATCTGGTGCATCCGCTTCAGGCTTGCCGTGCCGCGTTGCACCAAATTCGTCACATAGCCCATTGCAATCAGCGGCCAGATCAATTGTTCCAGATACAAATTGAACGCCGCGAACTCGCCGAGCGACATGTGGCCGAGCGCGGTTTCTCTGCCGCCGTACCAGAGGATTGCCGCGAACCCTAAGCCAATCAGAAACTGCATCAGCGGGCGAAAGACAGCGGACAATTTCACCAAATCCAGATTGCGATCCACGTATTGCTGATTCAGTTTGTCAAAATTATGAATCTCGGCGTTTTCCTGCGCATAGGCTCGTATGACACGGACACCGTTCAAATTTTCTTGCGCACGCGCGGAGATGTCGGAAAAGAATTCCTGAATCTTTTCAAACCGCACGTGAATCTGTTGCCCGAACCACTTCACACACAGCGACACGAGCGGCATTGTGATCAGCAGAATCAACGTCAGCTTCCAACTGATCGCAAACATAATCGGGATGACGATCAGACAGCGAAAGATTGTTTGTTCGCCGTACATAATCGCAGGGCCGACGATTTGGCGAACTGCACTGAGGTCGTTGGTCGCGCGTGCCATCAGGTCGCCAGTGCGATTGTCCTGATAAAATTGCAGCGGCAGCTTTTGCAGATGCGCGTAAAAGTCGTTGCGCAAATCGTATTCGATGAAACGCGACATGTTGATGAGTGTGCGCCGCTGGAAGTACAAAAACACGCCGCTGATGAAGCTTGCGCCAACAATGAGCAGCGCGTGGCGCGTGATGATTTCATAGGTCACGCCGCTGTTCTTCAGATCATCAATGGCCTTGCCCACCTGATTCGGCACAAAGATGCTGAAGGTCGTCGAGCAAAGCACAAACAACGTGCCTGCAATCAAACGCCAGAGATATTTTTTTTGATAACTCAGCAACCAGGCGTTGCCGGTAGGGTAATTTGGCATAAATTTTTAGCCACGAACTTTCACGAATTTTCACGAATTGGCTTGAGCCAGCTAGTCCTAAATTATCACTGAAGCGCTTCCCCCCAGGGACCTTAATTCGTGTCAATTCGTGTCAATTCGTGGCTGAATAAGATTCATTTCTCTTTTAGCGACCGAGCGACCAATCCAATGCCGCCGACCAATAAAATCAGCATCGTCAGCGTATTGAATAAATTCGTTGTCGCAAAGTACACATTCAAACTGGAGATGATGCCGACAAAAATAATGATGACGCCTGCGAACGTCAGCAGCCAACCAAGCTTTGACTTGCCATTGAAAAATAACGTGCCAACGCCGGCCAGCAACGGGAAGAGCGACATGCCAAAACCGTTGTAGCCCCAAACTGTCCAGTAGCCCGTAGACACGTTGACGTTGCGCATAAACAAATACCCGCCCGCAATCGCCATCGCCAAGCCAACCAGAAACGATCCGATCCCGCCGGAAGTGCCGCCTGCACCGCGTTTCTTCGGCTGAAGCTGTTCATTAAACATGCTTTGATAACTCTCATAATCCTGTTTTTCGCGTTCTTTGAATGGCATTGCTACTCCTTGGTTTGTCACAAATTTAGGGGCCTTGCGTTCAACGAAAAGGCATTCTAACGTGTGTGTTGTAATGAAACAATCAACTCTCTTTCGACAACTTGAAGCGGAGGCTGCCGCCTGCCTGATTTGTGAGCGCATGCAGGACCGCAAAGCGGTTCTCAGTAAACTGAATGGGAGCCTGATGCCCAAAATTCTGTTCATCGCCGAAGCTCCGGGACGCAATGGCGCAGACCGTACCCGCATTCCATTTCATGGCGACGCTTCGGGCAAAACCTTCGAGCAGTTGCTGGCTTCAATCAACCTCACGCGTGCCGACATTTTTATTACGAATACAGTGCTGTGCAGTCCGCGCAAACCAAGCGGCGCAAATGACAAACCAACGCGCGCCGAGATTCGCAATTGCTCCCACTTTTTGCGTCGTACGATTGAGCTGTTGCATCCGCCGTTAATCGCCACGTTGGGCGCGGTTGCATTGGATGCTCTCAGGCTGATTGCCCCGCACGATTTCACGTTGAAAGAGGCGGCGGCAAAAGTGTTGGAATGGAATGGAAGGAAATTAGTACCACTTTATCACCCCAGCCCACAAGTGTTGATTACGGTGCGGTCACTAGCACAGCAGTTGGAGGATTTTAAGATGTTGGGACAATGGTTGAAGTCGCGATGAACTTTGAGATGGAAGCGCAAATATGCGGTCGAGATGGAAATTCCTCAGCTTCCGTTGCCTCCATTGATGGAGTGTACGAGCAATCCGTCTTTGATTTCGCTGGCGGGATGCAGAATCACGGTTTCAGTTTCCTGTAAGCCTTTCAGCACTTCCGCTTCATACATATTGCGATGCCCGATTTCCACGCCGCGCAATTTGGCCTGCCCATTTTCGATCACGAAGACACTCCAGTTCTGGCCCTGTCGGAATAGCGCACTGGCCGGAACTTTGAGGACGTTTTCGGCTTCCCAAACGACCAGCTTCGCTTCGACGCGATAGCCGTCACCGAGCGGATCAAATGCCTCCACAAAATCAGCGATGACATTGACGCGTTGCTCTTCGATGCCGAGCGCGGAGACTTTGGTGAAGCCACTCGGTTCAATCATTCGTACCCGCGCGTTGAGCGTGCGGTTGCCGCCCCAGCCTTCGATGAAGACCGACGCGCCCGGTTTGATTTTGACTGCATCGGTCGAAAGCACATCTACCACGATTTCAAGCGATTGACTGCTGAGTTCGATCAGCGGCGTACCGGGCGCAACCACGCGCTCGCTTTCTTCCAGCACGCGCAATACGCGGCCTCGTACGGGCGCGCGTACGGCTACGGTTGCCGCTGTATTCGATTGCCCCGCCCGTTGGACCGCAATCAAGGCGGCCTTCGCTACTTCAACTTCTGAGGCGGCGGCGCGCGCTCTGAATTTGGCGGCTTCGAGCTGTTGTTGACAAGTTTTTTCGGCATTCTTCATTCGCTCGAATTCCTGTTTGGGAATATCGCCGGATTCGACCAATTTCTCGGCGCGCTCGAATTCTCGGCGCGCTTGTTCACAATCGGCTCGGACGCGTTCGACGATGGTCTCGGCTTCGTGGTGCAATTCTTCCGCCGTGGCGACGCGGGCGCGTGTTTCGGCTAGTTGTCGCGGATCAAGCGGGGCGAGCGGTGGCGGTTCAATTTGGGCAACGACAATTCCGCTTTCAACCCAATCGCCACGATGCAACGCAATGCGCGAGATTTTGCCCGCTACCGGTGCTGCCACCACAAAGCGGTCATGCACTCGCGTTTTGCCTTCGGCATCAATCGTGACGCGCATCTGGCCGCGATGGACGGCGCTGCTTTCAACGTTGGTCGGCGTTGGTTTCAGTGCCTGGCGAACCACCACGGCAATCACAATCACCAAGGCGATCAGCAGGATTCGTTTGAGCCAGACTTTACCTTTCATTGGTTTACTCTCGTGTTTTCAAAACTTCGATTAAATCCAAATTTCGCAGCCGCCAGCGAATTAACAGCCCGGATAATAACGCTGCGCTACAGACGATTAAAAATGCCAGTACAAACGTTTTGTTGCTCAGCACCAGAGGCAATCGCATCAACTCGGTGTCTACTGCACGCGTAATCCAAAAGCACAATGCAAAGCCAATCGCATAGCCCATTGGAATCGCCATCGCTGTCAGCATCGCCTGTTCACCGAGCAGCATGACTGTGATTTCATTGAGCGAAAATCCCAGCACGCGCAACGACGCCAATTCGCGCCCGCGCTCTGACAGAGCAATTCTCGCGCCGTTGTACACCATTCCGAACGCAATCACGCAGGCGAAGAAAATAATCACGCTGGTGGACGTTCCCATCGTGCGGGCAATGGTTTCATTAAAACTCGCCAGCCACACGCTCGGAATCCAAACACCGCTGACGGTCGGCGTGCTTTTGATTTTGGTGTACAACTCCTGTGATGCGTTTGGATCAACCAGCAAATACGCGGTGGAAATGGTTCCCGCTTCGTTCAACAGCCGATTGAGTGCCTCGATGTTCATGTACGCGCCCAGACCAAGCAGTTCATCTACCAATTGCGCGACGGGTATTTGTTGGATCAACCGTTCGCCTTCCAACACTTCCACCGTGATGATGTCGCCCGCTTTGACGTTGAGTTTTTTGGCTAATTCAGATGTCAGCACTAAACCTTCGGGCGGTAATGCAAAGACGCGAAAATCCACATCCACGATGCGATGCAATTCGCCCTGAGGATCAATGCCCATAATTGCAGTACGACGGCTGTAATGCCCGGAGCGCAGGCGCACTGCGGCGAGGCGCGCGGGTTCGACGCGCAGCACGCCAGGCAAATTCGCCAGGTCATACCGCACCCGCGACGGACGCGGTTCGTTGAAGGTGACGGCCAGATCGTGGCGGAATTTCGTGTCGAATTGAATCGCAATGATTTGATCTATCGCATCGAAGAAATAAAACCCCACGATCAGCAATGACGTTGCCAACGCGATGCCAAACGTGGTCAAGATGGCTTTGATGGGGTTGCGTTCCAGATTGCGAATGATGATGCGTGCCGCCAGTGGAAACAGCCGTTGCAGGCCAATGCGCTCCAGCGTTCCGACCTGATACCGCGCGGGCGGTTCGGGGCGCATGGATTCGGCGGGCGGCAGCGCCACAGCTTTGCGAACGGCGCGAATGGCTCCGATGGTTGCTGCTCCAAGGCTAATCAAAACGGCTGCCCCAAGGACCAGTGGGTTCATGACATACCGTAACACCGGGAAGCGAAAGAACTCTGCATACAGCTCCGTCATACTCAACCCAAAATACCAGCCGACCAATGTGCCAAGAATGATGCCGCCCATCACGGCAACAACGGCGAGTTTCCAATAGTGAAGGCCGATGTCGAGATTGCCGTAGCCGAATGCTTTTAAAACCGCGATTTGTTCGCGTTGGGTGCTGACCAGTCGTGACAACACCAGATGAATCAGGAATGCTGTCACGGCGAGAAACACGCCGGGAACAAATGTCCCCGTGACTTGTAGCTCCGCGATTTCATTGGTCACGAAATGATTCGAGGTTTGATCCTCGCGGTTGTACGCGCCCAGCCCGCCGAATTCGATGAGCAAATTGTCCAGCCGCTCAATCACCGTTTGCTCGCTTGCGCCCGGTGCCAGTGAAAGCACGATGTTGTTGAATGCGCCGTCCAGATTGAACGCGGTACCGAGCGCTTCACGATTCATCCACATCACGCCGAAGCGGCGCGGGTCCGGGAACATATCGCCGGGACGAATTTCGTAAACAAATTCCGGTGAAAGTGCGATGCCGACGATGTTCAATTTGGTCCAGCGTCCATTGATAATCGCGTTGATGGAATCGCCGGGGTTGAGGTTGTTTTTTTCTGAGAAGGCGCTGCTGATAAGAATTTCATCCTGATGCCCCGGTTCGATGTAACGGCCCCGCTTGATGTGCAAATCATTGAGCATCGGCACGCGTTGATCTGGAATCGAAACCAGTAAACCAGACGCGGGTTCATTCAATCCCGGCACCTCCAGCGTGACGTTGGCAACGATTCGCGTTTGCACGGAGGCGACGCCATCAATTTCGCGCAGGCTCGTCGCCAATCGTTCGGGCGCGCGTTTCAATTGCACGAACACGTCGGCAAAGCGGTATTCGCCGTAGTAAGTTTGCTGTGTCACGATCAATGACCGATAAATATTGCGGAGCGCAACGAACGACGCGACGCCGCACGCCACAACCAACACAATCGCCATCACCTGCCCGCGCAGATGCCAAAGATCACGAACCAGTTTGCGATTGAGTGCCGTCATACTGATTACCAGACTAATTCATCGGGACGCGCTTTTGTCGCGTTGTGTGTGACTTCGACGATTTGCCCGCTGCCGACACGAATCACCCGATCTGCCATTGCTGCGATGGCGGCGTTGTGCGTGATAACGGCGGTGGTGGTGCCGAGTTCACGATTGACCCGCTCCAACACTTCCAATACAAGCTTCCCGGTTGAGAAATCCAGCGCGCCTGTCGGTTCATCGCACAACAAAACGTCAGGGCGTTTGGCAATGGCCCGCGCGATGGCGACGCGTTGCTGTTCGCCGCCGGAAAGCTGGGCGGGGAAGTGATGCATGCGTTCACCTAAACTGACCATTCGCAAGGCTTCTTCCGCCGCCATCGGGTGCTCGGAAATTTCGGTGACAAGCTGGACATTTTCCAATGCCGTCAGGCTCGGAATCAGATTATAAAATTGAAATACGAAGCCAACATGTTCGCGGCGGAAGCGCGTCAATTCGCGGTCATCAGCTTGTGTCAGATTGTGATCGCGGAACGAAACCTCGCCACTCGTCGGCGCGTCTAATCCACCGAGGATATTCAGCAACGTGGATTTTCCGCTGCCCGATGGCCCCAACAGCACAACGAATTCGCCCTGATACAAATCCAGATCAACCGAGCGGAGCGCGTACACTTCAACTTCACCCATGCGGTAAACCTTCGATAAGCCACGCGCGTGGAAGACTGCTTCTGGGCGAGTTGTCTCAGTTGACTGCATCACAAATAGCTCTCGGAGCAAACCAGAGACCGCGACCGAACCCCACAAAATCAATCTGTTGGTCTATTTTACTGCGGTTTTTTGCGCTCCCCTGAAATCAAATCTGGGGAACTTTCCTCTTTCTGGCAGCGATCTATCCGCGCGATGGCGTGGCATACTGTTTGCCACTTTAGCGGGTGCGACTGTAAACCACAAATTTTCAAAGGAGACGGCATGATGAAAAAGCGAAGCGGCGGTAAACTCTAGTTACGAAGCAAAAGTAACTGGAG
>JAEUQN010000113.1 GCA_016789725.1 Blastocatellia bacterium
AAGCACTGAGGATAAAAATTATCCCCGTGAAACACGGTGTTTTTAGTTATAAGCAATCGCCTATTTCTCTAAAACTTCTCCGTGCGCTCCGTGTCCTCCGTGGTCTATTCACTGCAAAATTTTCAAACGAAAAAAGCCTAAAAAGTTCTTGTTATTTTCTACCGGTCGCCAACGCGGATCAGGATGTTGTGCGAGTACCGACAACCGCACTTTCTTGATCGTACCTTTATCATCCGGCGAAATGCCTGTGTGATAGATGACCCAATCGTTCGCGCTTTCGTTCGCTTGTCGTGCCGCGCCAAGAAAAATCATCACGTGATACGGATAGCGTTGCGCGAACGCTTGTTGATAGAACAGCAAATCACCGGGCTGCGCTTGCGTCGCGTCACGGCTGATATACGTCGCATTGTAATTCTTCAGCGTGCGCGCGTCAGCGAATTCAGAAAACTTATTACCTGGAACATCGCTTTTTTGAAAACTGCCAAATTCGGTGCGAAACAACTTTTCACCAAGCAAAGATTTCTCCAACTGTAACGCCTGCACATCCGGCGCAATGGCTTCGTATCCCGCGCCCATCTTCTGAAACCACAGTCGGTCGTGTTTGCGCAATGCCTCACGCATCGCAAAGCGCACGAGTCCGGCGCAATCGCGTTGCTCGACATTCCATGCATCACTGAGTTGATAAAATTGCATTTCGGCAATCGCCGTGAACCACTTGCGAAAACTTGCGCGGTCAGAGGCAGATGTCAATTCAACAGAATCAGGAAAACCATCTTGATCTGAATCCAGCCAACTCGGTACGGGGGCAGGCGTTGGTTTCTTTGCTTCGGTTCGGGCTTGCGGCTCGTGCGTACAAGCGATACCAAATGCCAGCAACAACAGGCAACAGCAGCTTGTGAGTGAGCGATGAGCAGCAATCATATCCAAGTATCGTTTGCGACGCTGCGTACTATAGCAAACCTGCCGGACACTGAGAACTGTTGCGTCGCGCAGTGAGCATTTGTGGTTAGCCACAGCCAGCGGCAATCCATTCGTTTTCTGCCTGACAATGGACAATCGAAAATAGACAATAGACAATGCTGCGCACAAGTTATGAACATTCTTTCTCTCGAAGACATTCACAAATCGTTCGGCGTCAAACCGCTGCTGGTTGGCGTCACATTCGGCCTTGACGAAGCGGACAAAATCGGTGTGATTGGCGCGAACGGTTCGGGCAAAACGACGCTGCTGAAAATTATCGCGGGCGAAGAAATCGCTGACAGCGGACGCATTGTCATCGCCAACGAAAAACGTATCACGTACCTGTCGCAAAATCCGAGCTTTGATGAAACGGCGAACGTGCTGGACACGGTGCTCGCGGCGCATCAAGAGAAACTGCAATTGCTGCACGAATATGAAACGGCTTGTGCGGAGTTGGCGAACAGTCACGACGAAAAGCTGCTCAAGCGCGTAGACGATTTGTCGCATCAGCTCGAATTTACGGGCGCGTGGGACATCGAAGCCGAAGCCAAAATGGTGCTGCAACAACTGGGCATTACCGACGTCAAAGCCATCATCAACACGCTTTCGGGCGGGCAACGTAAACGAGTCGCATTGGCGCGCGCGCTGGTGACGAAGCCGGATTTATTGATTCTGGACGAGCCGACGAATCACCTGGATGCCGAAACAGTCGAATGGCTGGAAGAATACTTGAGCGATTTCAAAGGCGCGTTGTTACTGGTTACGCACGACCGGTATTTTCTGGATCACGTCGTCAATCGCATCGTCGAAATTGATCGCGGTCGCGTCACGCGCTTTGACGGCAATTATGCGTACTACCTCACAAAGAAAGAAGAACTCGACGAACAACGCGCTATCGAAGGGCAAAAGCGGGATGCAATGATCCGCCGCGAACTGGTTTGGCTGCGACGTGGCGCACAGGCGCGAACCACGAAACAAAAAGCCCGCGTACAACGGGCCGAAAACCTGATCGCGCAACCGAAAGATCAAGCCAAAGCTGAAATGGATATTTCGGTTCGTTCGCGTCGTTTGGGCAATAAGATTTTGGAACTGCACCACATTGCCAAAGCTTATGACGGTCGCACGTTGATTCGTGACTTCAGCTACACGCTCAAACGGGGCGAGAGAATGGGCATCATCGGCCCGAACGGCGCGGGCAAAACCACATTGCTCGAAATCATCGCCGGACGCACCAGACCTGACGAAGGCGAAATCATCATCGGTGAAACCGTTGTGCTCGGTTATTACGATCAGGAGAGCCGCGCACTTGCCGATGAGTTGCGCATCATTGATTACATCAAAGAAGTTGCAGAATGGATCACGACGGCGGACGGCGACAAAATCACCGCGAGCCAGATGCTGACGAAATTCCTCTTTCCGCCGGAAATGCAATACACGCCGATAGCGCGTTTGTCCGGCGGCGAGCGGCGACGGCTGTATTTGTTGCGCGTGTTGATGAGAACGCCGAACGTCTTAATCCTCGACGAAGTCACAAATGATTTGGACATCACAACGCTGATGGTGCTGGAAGATTATCTGGAAACGTTTGCCGGATGTTTGATTGTCGTCAGTCACGACCGCTACTTTCTGGATCGCACGATTGATAAGGTGTTTCGCTTTGAAAGCGACGGAGTCATCCGCGAATATCCCGGCAATTACTCAGCCTTTTTAGAAATCCGCGAGCGTGAAGCGGAAGAGAAAGCAGTGATGATCGCAGAAACAAAAGCCGCCAAAGTTGCGGTCGCTGCGCCGGAACCCGCTACGGCAAAACGCAAGTTGTCCTACAAAGAAGCGCGCGAATTGGAAGAGTTAGAGACCCGCATTGCCGAAGCGGAAACACGCCAAGCTGAGTTAGAAACACGAATGCACGACAATGCGAGCGATTATGTGTTGATTCAGGAATTGGATGCGGAATTGCAAACGCTGAACGTGAAGCTGGAAAACGATCTGGAGCGATGGGCGGAGTTGGCGGAATTGGTTTGAGCGATGAATTTCACTCTTTCTCCCTAAAATTCACGCGCTCATAAATCTCGCTCAGCGGCAACACAATATTGAGCGATTCCAGCAAGACTTCATTTTCCAACCCTTCAATGTCGTGGCGCACCCAAAAGCCGTTCGGGTGGCGAAAGTAGCGGATGACATGTGGGCGGCTTTGCGAAATTGCCAGATACTCCTGAAAACTGGCAATGGATTTGTATTCGGTGAACTTCTTGCCTAAATCATAGCCTTCAGTGGTCGGCGAAAGCACTTCGATCAACAGCAGTGGGTTCACCAGCAACTTGATGCCCTGCACTTCTTCAAAGATGGCTCCGCCACAAATGACCGAAGCGTCGGGGTAACGATAGGGCGGGGCGGCAGGAACTTTGAGCTGCATATCGGCATTAAAGATTTCGCAGGAGCTGCCCAATAACCTGAGGAATAACCGCGAAGTGACATTGATGCTAATGCGAGAGTGTTCGGGACTGCCGCCCGCCATCGCAAAGACTTCGCCGTCAAAATACTCGTAGCGGCCCTCGGCGTTCTTGTCGAACTCGATGTATTCCTCAATCGTCATTCTGTGCTGGGGTAATGCGCTCATCCTAAAATCCTTTCATCGTATGCCACTCCCGCATTTTCGCAGGCTTCCCCACTTTGTACAACCACACGCGCCAGCGTAGAATGCTCGCCAAATCTGGAAAGGAAATCGTTATGAAAAAGATTCTGATTATTACGGGCGATGGTGGCGAAGGATTTGAAACGCTCTATGCCTATCATCGTTTTTTGGAAGCGGGTTACGATCCCGTGATCGCAACGACCAGCCGCAAACGGATGCACATGGTGATTCACGATTTTGAAGAGGGCTGGGACACGTATGTCGAACGGCAAGGCTACGGTGTCGAAGCGCACATCGCGCTGAGCGAAGTGAACGTGAGCGATTATGAAGCCGTAATGATCCCCGGCGGACGCGCGCCCGAATACCTGCGGCACAACACACTGGCGAAATCCATCGTGAAAGAATTCAACGAACGCGGCAAATGGGTCTGGGCGATCTGCCACGGGATTCAGGTACTGATTACTTCGGGCGTACTCAAACCCGGCATGAACGTCACGTGTTATGAACATTGCCGCTCCGAGGCCGAAAGCACGGGCGCGATTTACGTTGCCGAACATCAAGCCGTGCGTGATGGGCGCGTTGTGACAGGCCAAACCTGGCAATCGCATCCTGAGTTTTATCGTGAGGTATTCGCCTGTCTGCATGAAGGATAATTCATGAAAACTCCGCGCGAACTATTCGGCGACATAGACATTTATCTGTTCGATCAAATCCTCAAAGGTCGCTTTGTGCCGGGCATGAAAATTCTGGATGCCGGATGCGGTGGCGGACGCAATCTGATTTACTTTTTGCAAAATGGATTTGAGGTCTACGGCATTGATCGCAGCCCGGAGAGTATTGCCTACGTGCGGGAGTTGGCGCAGCATTTCGCACCACAGTTGCCAGCAGCAAACTTTCAGGTCGCCGCTATCGAAGAGCCAGTCTTTGCTGATGAATCGTTTGACGCATTGATTTCCAGTGCAGTGTTGCACTTTGCCGACGATGAAGCACAGTTTCGGCAAATGCTCAACGCAATGTGGCAACAGCTCAAACCGGGCGGCTTATTTTTCGCGCGACTGGCTTCCTCTATTGGGATTGAAAACCTGGTCCAGGCGATTGAAGGACGGCGCTATTTATTGCCCGATGGTTCTCAGCGATTTTTAGTAGATGAAGCCCTTTTGCTCGAACTCACAACCCACCTGGAAGGAGAATGGGTGGAGCCGTTGAAAACGACCAACGTGCAAAACCTTCGTTGCATGACAACGTGGGTGATTCGCAAACGATAAAGCAGTACAAAATGAAACAACCTGAAAAAAGTAGTGATTCGCCTGCCACAGCATCACTCAAACTTGAGACTTCGACCAAACTCACATTGGTGGGCGTCGCGCTCGGCATCTTTATGGCCGCGCTGGAAAGCACGATTGTCGGAACAGCGATGCCGACGGTGATTGCGACGCTCGGCGGCATTGAAATCTATAGCTGGGTTGCGGTGGCGTATATGCTGACCACAACCGTCATGACGCCGATTTGGGGCAAGATGGCAGATTTGATTGGGCGGCGTCCGGCGATGTTTGGTGGATTAGCGTTATTCATTCTCGGTTCCGCGCTGTCAGGCGCAGCGCATTCGATGGCGCAGTTGATCGCCTTTCGCGCCTTGCAAGGCTTGGGCGCAGCGGCCCTGTTTCCCGTTGGCATGACGATTGTCGCGGATTTGCTAACGCTGGAACGACGCACGCGCATGATTGGCCTTTTCAGCAGTATGTGGGGCGTCGCATCGCTATTTGGCCCTATTGTCGGTGGATTCTTAACGCAATATTGGTCGTGGCGCTGGGTGTTTTATATCAACCTGCCATTTGGAGTGCTGGCCGGAATCATGATCTGGATGACGTACCAAGAACAACACGAGCGCCGCACTAACATCAAGCTGGATTATGCGGGAACGGTTACGCTCACGGGTGCCATGGTCGTGCTATTAGTGCTGGTGGAGCGCGGCAGTCTGTTCAGCAACGCGACGGTCATCATTAGCCTGCTGATGTTCATTGCACTCACCACTCTATTCGTATGGATCGAACGACACAGCCCTGAGCCATTGATTCCGCTGAATCTGTTTCGCAATCAGATGGTGCGAGCCACCACGCTCCACGGCTTGTTCGCAGGCATGATGCTGTTCGGCGCGATGTTGTATCTACCGCTCTTTGTGCAAGGAGTGCTGGGACGAACACCCACCGAAGCTGGGCAAATCCTGACGCCCTTTATTCTGCCGTGGGTATTCAGTTCGATCATTGGCACTCGTCTGATTTTACGGTATGGCTATCGTGGCGTAGCGGTAGCGGGAATGGTGTTGATGGTTATGGGTTCGCTGCTCCTCGCTTTTGTCTCGCCCTCGACAACTCGCACGACATTAGCCATCGCGGTGATGTTTTTAGGCTTAGGCGGTGGTTTGACGTTAGCGACATTGATGATCGGCACGCAACACTCCGTTTCGCGCACACAACTCGGAGTCGCCACGGCCACCGTACAATTCGCGCGCAACATTGGCGCAGCGCTAGGCATTGGCACGATGGGCGCAGTGTTGTCGTGGAGTTTGCGCCAGGAACTGTCCCGTGGCAGCAGCGAACTGGCATCGTTATCGTTGCAACACGGCGATGTCGCGGCGTTGATTCGCCAAACTACGCGCACCGCAATTTCGCCGGAAGCCGCGCAGTTTCTGCAAACAGCACTGGCCGGATCATTGCAAAAAGCATTTGTTGTGGGGTTAATCGCCGTGGCGATTGCTACCATCATTTCCCTCCTGATTCCCGGTGGCAAAGCACACGATCTAGCGCACGCTGAACATCGAGTAGACAACGAGGAAGCCGACAACGAAGCGGCGTTGGCTGATCTTGGCACAACGCATTGAGGAGTAGTTATCCAGTGAACAAAACAATAACTTCGATAGCCTATCTGCTGTTGTTGATCGCGGCATCTTTTGCGCAGGACAAGCAGAATGTCCCTCCTAAACCGCCCGGCATCGTGATTGATTACGCACCAGCAAGCGGCAGGCAGTATCTCGGCTCACCGAGCCTTGCCGCCCTGCCCAATGGCGAGTATGTCGCTTCACACGATTTCTTCGGACCTGGCTCGACCAAAAGCAAAACGGTTGTCTTTGCCTCTGGCGACAAAGGAAAAACCTGGCAGAAACGCGCCGACATCGAAGGCCAATGGTGGTCAAACCTCTTCTTGCATAAGGGGGCGCTGTACATTTTGGGCACGAGCAAGGAACACGGATTTGTCGTGATTCGTCGTTCGACGGATGGCGGCAAAACGTGGACGGAGCCGAAAGACTCGCACTCCGGTTTGCTGCTCGGCGACGGCGAATATCATTGCGCGCCCGTGCCAATTCTGATTCACAACGGGCGCATCTGGCGCGGGATGGAAGACGCGATGGGGGGTACCAAATGGGGCGAGCGGTATCGTTCATTTATGATGTCTGCGCCCATTGAGGCCGACTTGCTGAACGCTGCAAATTGGACGTTCAGCAATCGCGTGGCGCGTAATCCCGAATGGCTCGGCGGCAAGTTTGGCGGCTGGCTGGAAGGCAACGCGGTCGCCACGCCGGAGGGCAAAGTCGTGAACATGTTGCGCGCCGATTACAAAGTGGGAACGGAAAAAGCAGCGATCATCAACATCAGCGCCGACGGCAAAGAAGCGAGCTTTGATCCGGCCTCAGGCTTCATTGATTTTCCCGGCGGCTGCAAAAAGTTTCTGATTCGATGGGACGCCAAGGCGCGTCAATATTGGGCGCTCAGCAATTACGTGCCGGAACAGCATCGCAATGCGAACCCCGAACGAACGCGCAACACGCTGGCGTTGCTGGCGTCACGTGATTTGCGGAACTGGGAAGTGCGCACCATCTTGCTCCATCATCCAGACATGCAAAAACACGGCTTTCAGTATCCTGATTGGCTCATCGAAGGCAATGACTTGATCGCGGTCGTGCGCACTGCCTTTGATGACGCCGCCGATGGAGCGCACAATCAGCACGACGCAAATTACACAACGTTTCATCGCTGGAAAAACTTTCGCAAATTGACGATGAAGGATTCCGCGATGAAGTAGGTATGACCGCGAGGTCCCACAAATTATGAAAAGCAAAATCTTATTTCTTGTAGCGCCGTTGTTATTGTTCACAGCTTGTGCAAAACCTGTGCAAATCACCGAAGTTGCGCCATCCGCTGATCCATTGCACAACATCAAGCAAACCGTACGCACCAAATTTCCAGCAGTGAGGCAGCTTTCCTCTAACGATTTGGACGTTTGGTTGAAAGACACGAACCGTACCCAACCGTTGTTGTTGGATGCGCGCACACCGGAAGAATTTTCCGTCAGCCATTTGCACGGCGCTCGCAACGGCGACCAGATCGAAGCCGCGCTAAAAGACTATCCGAAAGACAAGCCCATCGTCGCCTATTGTGCCGTTGGTTATCGTTCATCTGTTTTGGCCGAAAAGCTCATGAAACAAGGCTTCACGAACGTTGCCAATCTGGAAGGTTCGATTTTTCAGTGGGCGAATGAAGGGCGGGCGATGTACAAAGGCGAGGAAATCGTCAAACAAGTGCATCCGTTTGATACCAAATGGGGGCAGATGCTCAAACCCGAAGTGCGCGCGCCACTTCCCTAAAAGTAAAACAATCTTACAAACGGTCAATGATTTTGCGGCTGCGCACTGTGGCATAGGCCATCGCGGAAAACGGCGGTTCCCCCTCATCGGGCGATAAAAACACGTCCTCGCCAAACAAACTCCATTGCCGAATCAGACTTTCAGCGCTGATGCCCGTGGTGAACAACTCCTCCAAACAAGCATCCACACGCGATTGCGCAGCGGCGAGCGCCTCGGACTGCGTCGAGAAACTGCCGACTTCACGCACGGCATCCGGCTCGCCATAAGCACTAAAATCCTGGGCTAAGAGCCTGATTGTCATTCACAAACTCAACTCCGCCAGTTTAATCGTCCGTCCTTCTGCGGCTGAACGATCTGCGGCATACACCACACGATGCGATTCAAATGCGGTGTCGAAATCAGTGAGCGGCATTTTCTCGCCTGCTTTCACGGCATCTACAAACGCCTGGAACTGCGGTTGATACGGATGGTCCGATACATCGCCCGAATCCACGAGCGCCGTTTCCAGATGGCTCCATTTATGCCGATTGGTTTTCAGTTTTTGCGAATGAAAGCGATTGTCCAGCAAACTGCCTTCGCTGCCGACCAGATGGATGTGGAAATAGTACGGCTGCAAACAATCCGTCACCGAAGCGACTTTGCCCAGTTTCCCATCTTTGAATTTGAGAATTGTGACCGACGTCGTGTCATATTCGTACGGCGCAAAAATCGAACTGCGGCTGCGGTTGCTGTAACTCGTCACTTCTTCGACTTCACTGTTCATGCACATCAACAACGCATCCAGCGCGTGACACCCAGCAGTTAACAAACTGCTGCCGCCCATGTCCTTTTTGATGTTCCAGCCGAATTGACCATACCAGGGACCGATGCCGTGATAATAATCAATTTCCCCGTAGTGCAAATCGCCCAACAAGCCTTCCTTCAGCACCGCGTTGATCGTCGTGAAATGCTGCGAAAAGCGGACTTCAAAACAAACACACGCCTGCACACCGGCCTTGTGGATCGCGTTGCGCATCTTGACCGTGTCTTCATAGCCGAGCGCAAGAGGCTTTTCGATGATTAAGTGTTTGCCCGCTTCTGCCGCCCGGATCGCCTGCGACGGGTGATACGGATGCGGCGTGCAAATATCAATCACGTGAATGTCCGGGTCGGCCAGCATTCGGTCAAAATCATTGTAGACTTTCAGCGGAAGGCCATATTTTTGTTCTAACTCTGCCGGGTCTAATTGACGGCCTGAACAAACGGCAGTGACTTTTGCGCCGCTGACATTTTTGAAGGTTTCGATATGCGCGCCAGCCACCCAGCCTAAGCCGACGATGCCAATGTTGAGATCAGACATGTTGTTTTTTTTCCTTTGATGAAATGAACCACGAGAACCTGGAGAATTTTTCGATAGGATTCACAAGATAAACAGGATGAAGCGAATTGATTTTAGAATTGATTTCTCAATCATGTCCATCAGGTCTGTCTTTTCTCCGTGCCCTCCGTGTTCTCTGTGGCGATAACACTAGAACTTATCCGCGCCCAATGTAGGGTTGCGTCACGGGCATCACAATCGCTTCGAGCATTGAGATGTGCGCGGGCAATGCCGCCATCGTAATGGCCGCTTCGGCTAATTCTGAGGCCTGCATCACGGGTTCCTGCTTGCGGCGCTGCGTATCAGCCAAAGTCTCGACTTCGACATTGCCGGGGTGCAAACAGCAACACGAAATGCCATAAGGGCGGCCTTCCAGTTGCGTGACTTGTGTTAAGCCCCAAATGCCGTGCTTGCTGGTGCTATACGCTGCCGAATTCGGGCGCACGCGCTGGGCTGAAATGGAACCTATATTGATGATGCGACCGCTTTGTTGTGGCTTCATAATGCGCAACGCTTCGCGCGTGCAAAGAAAGGGGCCGCGCAAATTCACGGCCATCACTTTTTCCCACGCTTCCAGCGTCAATTCATCCAACGGCCCGCCATCAAAGACGCCAGCGTTATTGACCAAAATATCCAGGCGTCCGAACAGGCGCATCGTGTGCTGAAACGCTTCCTGCACTTGCTCTTCGTTCGTCACGTCCGCTTGAATGACCACGACGTTGCGCCGTTCAGCAGACATCTCTTCTTCAATTTTGCGCAAACGGTCAATGTCGCGCGCAACCAATACCAATGCGGCTCCTTCGCGCGCAAAGCCCTCAGCAATACCTTTGCCAATGCCGCGACTCGCGCCGGTAATCAAAGCAATTTTGCCAGCCAGTTTACTCACCTTTTGCCTCCGTGATGTGATGTTGTTGATTCGGGCTGTTATACTGCGCACTTTCACGCGACAGGTCAAGCTTCGGCAGTGGTCAGTGATCCGTGGTCATTCAAATTCGTATGTCGTTTTGGCATTCATCTTCCAAACTATCCATTCTCCCTGCCAAACCAGATTGGTCAGTATCGTTTGTGCCGTCGGCGAATGAACTACAGACCTCAATCCCAATTGGCAATCACGGCATCATCGCTGGCGAAGTGTGGCTTGCCAATCGTACGGCACTGGGCCAACAACTCGGCGCATCCTCGCTCACAGATTTAGAGATGATTGCGGCGTTGTGGAAACAACATGGCGAGCAATGCGTGCCAATGCTGCAAGGAATGTTTGCGTTTGTCGTGTGGGACCCGGAGCAAAAAGCCGTACTGCTCGTGCGGGATCGCGTGGGATCGCGCACGTTGTATTACTCCACCGAGGGAGCAACACGCTGGATTGCGCCGCGCCTGCGCACACTGGAACAAAAACTTTCGACTGCCATTGATCCGGTAGCCTTACGCGATTATCTCTGCTGCGCGTTTGTGCCGGGAGAGCGCACGATGTGGAGCGGCATCCGTGAGGTGCGCCCCGGAACCATCGTGCGATTGCCCGGCAATGAAGTGAGACCCTATTGGCAAATTGAAGAGCGCCTCACCGAAACCGAACACTCGCTGGAATGGCACGCGCGACGGTTGCGAATGTCACTTGATGAAGTCATTGGCGAATCATTGCCGCAGAGCGAGGCGGTCGGATGTTATTTGTCTGGCGGCCTGGATTCGAGTCTGGTTGCGGCGCTGGCGAAAAAGTTGCACGCGCACTCGGTTCACACCTATTCGATTCACTTCGGCTCCGCCACGCCAAATGAATTGGAGTTCTCTTCTCTGGTCGCCGCACATTGCCAGACCAGACATCACATCATCGAAATCACACCGCAGCAAATGTGGGATTTGCACGCCGAAGCCATCGCGCTGCTCGACGATCCCATTGGCGATCCGTTGACAGTACCGAATCTGATTTTAGGCCGTGAAGCAAAGAAGTCTGTCAACGTGATTCTCAACGGCGAAGGCGGCGATCCGTGCTTTGGCGGCCCGAAAAATCAGCCGATGCTGCTGACGAATTTGTATCAATCGGCAGACCCAACCACCGCGCCGGATTTGGTTGCGGCGTATCTGGCTTCGTATCAAAAATGCTCTACGGATTTGCCGCGTTTGCTTAGGTCCGAAGTCTGGAACGCAGTCAAAACCGAGCCGTCGGTCTTCGAGCCGGAACTGTTTGGTGGGGGCAGTTATTTGAATCGTCTGATGTTCATCAACACCAAATTCAAAGGCGCGGATCATATCCTGACGAAGGTCAGCAATTTAACCCGGGCGTGTGAGCTGGAGGGGCGTTCGCCGCTTTTCGATCAACGCATCGTCGAGCTGAGTTTGACGATTCCGCCGGAATACAAATTGAGCGGCGTAACCGAAAAAGCAGTGCTGAAAGCGGCGGTGCAGGACGTGTTGCCCGAAACCATTCTGGCGCGTCCCAAAAGCGGGATGATGGTTCCGGTGCAATACTGGTTTCGTAAACTGTGGCCGAAGCAGGCCCGCGCATTGTTGCTGCATCGAAAGGCTCGCGTTCGTGAATTTCTGAACCCGGAAGTCATTGATGACTGGCTGAATTATCGCGGCGATACGTGGTCACGCTACGGCGTGAAGCTGTGGTTATTGGTCAGTTTGGAACTGTGGCTGCAAACGCATGGGGAATAAGTGGGGGAGAAGTCGGGGAAAGTCGGGAGAAGTCTGGAGAAGTTCAAAAACACAGCTAATTGCCGAGGCTCGAACCTTGCTGACTTTCCCAGACGTTCTTACCCAAAACTATCTACCGAATACACTGACATATCGCTGCCGCCGTAATATCCACTATCGCCAACCATAATAAGCGCGCCGTCATCCTCCGGCATCCGGCTTTTGGCGATGCCATCGCGCAGTAATTTCAGGAGCGTCATCGGCGCAAGCGATTCCAGCTCGACCATCTTTCCGTCTTCCAACCACTTGATTTCATCGGCCTGCAACGTGCTGCGCACCGTGTCGGGAAGGGATTTCGCCTGCTTGGCAAAGGTGGCGTTCTGCAAAACAAACATACTCCGTTTCATCACCTGACGCGGCAGCAGCCCTAAATCATAAATCGCCAGCCCCTGACTTTCGGCAAACCAGCGCGGCGTGGTGCGCAGGCGATGCACAAGCTGAACGCCCACAGGGCTGGCATCGTGCAAGGCATAGACCTTCAATTGCGGATTGCGATGCAACATTTCGAGGACAGTACTGAAAATACTTTGCGGATAGCCGTTGATGCTCAACACGGCGCAGTTGTTTTCAAAGTGGAAATTATTGGCGATCAAAAAATGAGCGACTTCATCCCGGTCGCAAATCACGGCGCGGTCAAAGCTATAGGCACTGACTTCTTTACTCACAGAAGCAGGCAAAGCGGGCTGGGCGGGCGGAGGCAATAATTTGGCGACCTTGCCATTATTTTGCTCCCAACGTTGCAACCATTGCAGTACGTCTTTGGGTTCGGCTTTCAGTGGGGGCGGGAATTGCGCCCGCAACAGCCTGCGCACCGGCGGCAACCACAACGCGATGGCGGCAAAAATAAACAGAAACGTAAGCGGCCAGGCTCCAATAAAGAGAAACAAAATCGCCAGCCCTAACGAGACAAAACCCGGCCACAGCCAGCGCGATTTGTGCTTGCGCGCATTGAAGAAATAGGCCAGTTGAAGGGGCGTGAAATAAAGTGAAGCGTTGACCGATAAAGCCGTCAGCATCTTCGCAAAAAACGGATCGGTGAAGCTGTCGGAAAGCTTCGGATCAAACGTAATGGGGTGCTGGCATTGGTGGCATTTCCCTTTGTTGGCCTGACGGTCTTTGAGCTTGTTTTCAGCCTGGCATTTGACACATTTCACGGCGAATCCTCAGTGTTGTTTCAGTGGCGAATCATATTTGTTGTTCGAGTAATACCTGATAATTCTCGCGGCGACGAATCAAACGATGCGTACCATTTTCAATTAAAACTTCGGCGGGGCGTGGGCGATGCAAAAAGTGCGACGCCATCGCATAGCCATACGCGCCGACATCCTGAATCGTCACGATGTCGCCAATGTTCAATTTGGGCAATTGGCAATTGCGTCCCAGATAGTCGCGCGAATAAGTGGTATTGCCACATAGATCAGTGCCAGATAATTCGGTCCCGGTATCATTCAGCGCACGAATCCGGCGCGTGCCACCGTGAACACTCAAGACCGCAATGTTGGCAACTGATGTGTCGAGTCCGACGATTTGCTTTGCGCCTTGCCATTTGACGGAAACGACACGCGCGAGCAAGGTGCCACATTGGGCAACCGCCGCGCGCCCCGGTTCAATGATAAGGTTGATCGGGCGGTCGAATTGCAACAGTTGCTGCGATAACTCAGCGCCAAACTCTTCCCAACTGAAGCCTACTTGCCCCTCTCGATATGGATAGCCAAAACCGCCGCCAAAATCCAAATACTCCCAATCGGGCAAACTCTGTCCGACCTCTATCACGCGCGCAATCGAATCGGTGAACGCGGTCGTCACATTCGTTCCGGTGCCGCGATAAAAATGAATGCCGGAGACTTTCAGCCCCACGCGCGCAGCTAGTGGCCCAGCTTTCAATAACTCATCCGCTGACACGCCGATGCGATTATCGCCCGTAATTTCCGGCAAATTCAGTCGAAAGCCCAGGCGCGGCGTGGAGTCGGATTGATAGACGGCACACAACGTTTCGAGTTGCGAGAGGCTGTCGAGATTCAGCGTACCGATGCGCCAATCCAGCATTTGTCGCATTTCCTCGCGCGATAGATTGCTGCCGCTGTACACGATTTGTTCCGGCGCAAAACCTGCTTGTAAGCCTAGCACCACATCGCCCGGCGTGTTTGCGTGCAAGCCCCAGCCGTGTTGCCGGAAAATTTGCAATAACGCCAGATTGCCGTTCGTCACGCTGGCAAAATGAAACTGCGTGCGCGGATATGGAACGGCCCGCGTGATGCGCTGAATCGTCGCTTCCAACGTTGCCTGATCATAGATATACAGCGGCGAGCCATATTCGTGCAGCAATGTTTCATAGAGGCTGTTCATTCGCGGTTCCCCCACCAATGCCAGAACTTCGGCGGCAATAAAAATGGTTGCCAGGAAGCGCGGTTGAAATCATCCTGCAACACGGCCTTGCGCCAGACTTGCCACATCAACAACAACCATAAACTTTCGCCGATTCGACGGCCCTGTAATTGGCCGCTGAACTTGCCAGTCGCCAGACGCAACGCGACGTTTTCCTGCCATAAACCTTCGTCGCGCAGCGCCACTGGCTGCAACCATTCACCGACCGTACGCCAGAGCGGTCCCAAACACCACGGCGTCAACGGCACGCCCATTCCACGCTTCTCGCGCCACACAATGTCTGACGGCAACCACACTTCGACAGCACGTTTAAGCAGGTATTTCTCGTGCGAATCGCGCAGGAATAAATCATTGGCAACGTGAAAAGTCCAGCGCGCCAATTCGCGGTCACAAAATGGCGAGCGCACCGCCAGATCAAACGCCAGCGACAAATTGGAAGCGCGCGGTTGAATGTTTTGCGCGCCTTTGAGCATCAAGTTTGCGCGACGCAACCGATGCAGAAGCGATGGCGTAAAGACATTGTCCAACGCATCGCTCAGCCAATGCTGCGGGTCAATCGCTTTTATTTCATCCTGCACTGTCGCTTGAAACAAATCCGCTTCGTAGCCGTGCAAGCGATGAAACGTGCGGAGATATTCCTGCGCAAAATCCGTGCTTGCGGGTTGCGCCGGTTGATACACATCAGCAGCAATCAACGGCTTGTTGGTCCATCCGCCAAATAATTGATCGCCGCCCTCACCATTGAAAACGATAGCGCAATCATTGCGCGCGGCTTGATTCAACAGATAGAGCGGAACCGTGACGCCATCGCCAAATGGCACGTCTAACGCCTTCGCGGTCGCCAGCAAAGCGTCCTTGATTCGCGCCGGAGAGGCATCCACTTTGGTCAGCGGAATATCCAGATAACTGGCGACACGTTCGGCGTGCGGGATTTCAGAAACACCGTAGGTTCCGAAATCCAAGGTGTAGGCGCGGACCTTCACGCCGGATCGCGCCAGCAATGCAGCCGTAATCGCCGAGTCCAATCCTCCTGATAAAAACAGGCCGACAGGTTCGGACGGTTGATCGCTTAACTGGCGCTGTATCGCGGTGGTGAGAAGTTGTTGCAATTGCCGACTGACTTTGTCTTCGATAGGGTCTGGTCGTAATGGCTCCTGCCATTCGCCGTCGTGCTTCGTCCAATTCACCTCCAGATTGGCTTGCGCACCGGGCCGCAATTGAAACGTTCCGGTTGTTCCGGCTGGAACCGCCAAGACCGTTTTGAGCGGCGTGAGCGGCGTGGGGCAGTATGAAAAACAGGCGTACCCATATAAACCAGCGGTTGAAATCGTTTTGCTTTCCAACAGCGGCAGCAGTAATTGCAAATGCGAAGCGAACCAAACCAGCCCTTTTTGCTGCAACCAATACAAGGGGATGCGCCCCATTGCATCGCGGTGCAGCTTGAGCAAATTATGCTGCGCTACCACGCGCACATCCTGTTCATCGCGCAATCCCGAAGCAGCAAACGACACGGTCAAGGTTTCGTCCTGAAGCTTGGCCCGCACGTATTTGCCCCAGGAAACCAGTCCTGCGATCAGCGGTGATTTGGTGAAAGAATGTTTGAGGAATTGAGGAAGCGTGGTTTCACGCGCGAAAACATTAACCAATTGTTTGTCTACGACTGCCTGCTGCCCTTGTCCCCAATACCCAAGAAATGTATTCATTATTCGACTTTAAAATCCGCCGCGTTAATGGTGCGATCACCCAGTTTCATTTCGACTTTCCAGGTTCCTTTCGGGGCATGCGTTCCGAGGCGGCAACGGCATTGCGTTTCCCACACGGCTTTGTTGGTATCGCGCGTTTCCCAGCGCGATTGATGAAAGACTTTTCCGGTCGGATCAATCCAATTGCAGGACAAATCCAGCTTTTCGCCAAGCGGTACATCGCGCAGCTTGACGCGATAAAACACGTCCTGTCCATCAGGCGTCACGGTTTGAGCGGCATTGCCGTCCGTCCGTGTTACCTGCCCTGCGTCAGCCATAATGCGGGCGAAGGATGCAGAGCGGTTGGACGACCAGGCCCAGAAGCTAACGATTATTACCAACAATAACACTGTTCCCGCAACACCAAGCCAGAGGCGTTGCCGCCGTTGTTTGGCGAGGGCTTCCTGGTACTGCACCTGTTTCAGTGCATCATCAATCAAATCGGTCGGTAATTGCAGCTCCTGTAAGACCTGCTCTGTAATCTCGCGGCGACTTTGTTCGTCATCGCGTTCCTGCGCGAGGCGGGTAACTTCGGCGACGACCTGACTCCATTGTTTTTCGCTCAGTTGACTTTTCATACTGCACGGCATTTTATACCAGTTATCGCGCAAACTGTCAGTTTGCGTTTTCAATTATGTACATCGGCGGAGCAGATTCTAGCCAAGCAACGCAAACTGTCAATTTGCGCAACATTATGAGCCAGTCAGAAATTATCATCTTTGGCACATCACACGTCGGCTTGCGATTGGCGCGGCGATTGACGCTGAACGGTCATCGCGTGCGGGTCATGGATCGTCCGCTTGAATCCCCAGAATCGCCCGAAGGGTGGGAATACACCAGCGCCGATTTTACTTCCCCCACCAAGCTGGATCACGCGCGAATGGTTTTCATTGTCACCGATGAAGATAAGCTTAATATTCGGACGACGCTCGCCGTGCGCAGCGCCTATCCAGCCTTGCCGATTGTGATTACGCTGGTGCAAAGTCGGCTGGGGAAAAAACTGGCGCGGCATTTGGAGCATTTTTCATTCATCAGCCCGTCAGAATTGGCCGCAGACAAGTTCGTGGATGCCGTTTATGCGCCTCCGCCACCGTCCGAATTAGCGCATAAAATCATCGAACTCCCGTCGGAAACCGAGCTTCCCAAACCCTGGCAAATTGATCCTCTGGTCTTGCGCGCCGTGATCTTTTTTGCCGGGCTGTCGCTGTTCACAACCGTCTACTTTCACTATGCCGAAAAGCTTTCGTGGGTGGACGCGTGGTATTTTGTCGTGACCTTAATGACAACTGTTGGTTTTGGCGACATCAGCTTGCGGACAGCATCTACGCCGTCCAAAGTCATCGGCACTTTGTTAATGATCGCCAGCGTCACCAACACGGCGATTATTTTTGCACTGATTACGGATTCATTGCTGCGTCGCCGAATCGTGCTGTCGTTCGGACGCAAACGCGTCAAGCAATCGGGTCACGTCCTGGTCGTCGGAATGGGATCGGTTGGATTGAAAGTTGTAGAGGAATTGCTCGCGCGGGGTGAACGCGTGACCTTGATTGAAGGCGATGCTAACGGACGGTTTATGCCGACCATTTACACATTGCGCATCCCCACAATCATCGGCGATGCCAAACTGGAACGCACGCTGCGAGATGCGGGATTACCCAATGCCAAAGCCCTCATCAGCGTCACCAGTGATGATTTGACGAATCTGGAAATCGGATTGAATGCCAAGTTGCTCAGCCCAAATACGCGCGTGGTGCTACGCATTTACGACCACGTGCTGGCCCAGGCGCTGGACGAACGATTAGAAATTCACTTCGCCTTCAGCGCATCTTCGATTGCTGCCGAGGAACTGGCGAAGATGGTCCAGGGAGATGAGCGGGAGAGGGGTGATGAGAAGAATGAAAGTCACTGACTCCCATAACCCTCATAACTCCCATTCCTCCCGCATCTCTCAGCAAAGATCAAAAGTTAACCCGCGCATTCAACACGATGATGCGATTGCCACCTGCGCCAGTGATACGCCCAAAGTTCGTCGAGTTGATGTCGGTGGTCGGATTGCCGAAACGTGGATGATTGAGGGCGTCAATGAAATCGGCACGGAACTCAAAGTTCAGTTCCTCTTTGATCTTGATGCGCTTTACCACATTGAGATCAAACGCAATCGCACCGGGGCCTTCAAAGTAGAACGGTGCCATTGATCCTAATTGACCAGGCAGCGGATTCACGAGCAGCAAATTGCCATTGGCATCTGTAATCGCACGCAACGTGCTGCGGGCTTGCAGCCCCTGTGCCGTCGTGATGTTCGCCACCGCCGGATCAGTGACTTGCTTCAGACCATCGAAGTAAATCACGCCCGTCGCATCAAACTTGACGACGCCTGCCCCCTTCGGCAACGGTCCCACCAGATTCGGCGTGTTGTCAGCAAATTGATTGAACGAACTCCGCGCCGCGCCGGAGCCGAGCGGCGAGCCGGAGAAAATGCTCAGCAATCCGCCCATCTGCCACCGCTCGACAAATCGTTGGATGAAGCCTGGACTGTTGGTCAGGAATTTGCGCCCCGGCCCAAACGGCAGTTCATACGTTCCGTTCGCGCGCACGACGTGAGTGCGATGGAACGACATCAATCGTTTGTCGGCGCGCAGATTGCGCAACGTGCGATAGCTGTCCACGATTTCCTGTCCCGCGCCTTCTTCTTCGCCTAGTGCCTTGCTCCAGGTGTAATTGGTTTGCAACGTCCACCCTTGCGAAAAGCGTTTGGTGAAATCCACCTGCATCGCGTGGTAGGTCGAATTGGCAGTGTTTCCGGTCAACCGCGCCGAAGCCCATTGCGGACTGGCCAGGATGAAGTTCTGCGGCAAACCAGCTCGCGTCAGCAATTCTCCGCGCGCGGTGAAGTTGTTCGTGTTGTTCAGATAAGCAGCAAACCCGCCAACATCGCCCAGCGCAAAGAAACCGCGCGTGTTGGCGTTGTTACGCAACGAAGCGCCCGCCGTCACGGTTGTGCCGTTAATCGCGCCCAAACCGAGATTCAAGCCTCGGAAAATATTTTCCATCAACGGATGCGTTCCGCCGGTCTGCACCGCGCGAAATGCTTCGAGAATGCCATTCTCAAAAATATTCGCTTCGTTGACATCGAAGCCGCGCACCAGCCGCGTGCCTTTGTTGCCGACATAGCGCACTTCGAGCAGCGCTCCATTGAAGATTTCGCGCTGCAACGATGCGTTCCAGTTTTGCACATACGGCATCCGCAAATTCGTATCGTACACGCGCACGGTTTGCGTGCGATCCGTGAGCGGTACGGTCGCCAGTGGCGCTCCGACGGGCGTGAGCGGCAAGCTAACCTGTCGCAAATCCAGATAGCTGGTTTGCGCCAATGTCGTCACCGTGCGCAAGCCCGGTTGATCGCCCGCCAGCACATCCAACAAGCGCAGCGATTGTCGTTCGTAGCCCCAGCCATAGCCCGCGCGAAACACTGTCTTATTTTCGCCGAACCAGGGCAGCGACCAACTCAATCCGACCGCTGGTGCAAAGTTGTTCCAGTCATTGTTGTAGAGCAAGGTGTCAGGATTCGGCGAATTCTTCCCGACCGCCTGCAACTGCGTCAACGCACCGGTGAGCCGCCCGGGCTGGAATAAATCGGTGAACTTCGAGCCGGTAATTCCGAAAATAGTGCTTGAATTGCCAGTTAGCCCAACCGTCTTACCATTGGCTTCAAACGGCACGCCGTACCACTCATAACGTGCGCCGAGGTTCAAGGTCAGGTTGCGCCGGACTTTGAAATCGTCTTTGAAAAAGGCCGAGAATTCGCGGTTTTGCCACGTGCGTTGTTTGCCTTCGCCAGCGAGGAACTTCGGATTCGCGCCGCCCGGCGAATTGAAGGCTTGACGAATATTGGCGAGCGAGCCGCTGAGGTCGTTGAGAATCGCAATCGCCGCATTGGCATTTTGTCCGATGCCTGTGATCGTCGTGACGTTTTGCACCGCTGCGCCGCCCGAACCAATCACAGCACGCGGCATCACATCGAATGAATTGAAACCGTTCGTGCTGACGAAACGAATTTCCACGCCGCCTTTGTACGTGTGCCGTCCAACTTGCCACGTCAGGCTGTCAGAGAATTGGTACGACGGCGAGATGCGGCCTTGCGGATCGTTGGAAATATCAATCGGATCGGTGATCGAACTGAAATCCACGACATACGATTGATTGTTGACGCTCGGCACAGTCGCGCCCTTTTCCCACGGCGCATTGAAGCGCAAGCGCGGGCGCAACGCGCCATAGCGGAATTCATTCACGATGTTCGGACGAATCGTCGAAGTCCACGCGAGCGAATACAAATAATCAAGTTGTTCGCTGTTGCCACCCTGCGCAGTTGGGAACGGCTGCGGCAGAAAGCCGTTCAGGTTGCTGCCCGTCTCGCGCGTGAAGCTGAAGAACAGTTGATTGTTTTGATTGATGGTGTGATCCAGACGAATGCTCAAGTGATCGAAGTTCGACGAACCGGGCTGGCTCCAGGTGTAGCCCGCCGTGTTCAAGCCGTCGCCTACGCGAAAGTTATTTGGCAGTGGATAATTGCCAATCAACTTTTGCACGACGCCTGTTGCATCGGCTTTGCGATTCGGATCGCGCGTCAACAGAGTGACGCTTTGCAAATCGCCGGTCGCGGTAGAAGGCTTGACCGGATTGCCGTTCAAATCCACGGTCGGTACAGTCGCGTTGGCATTGCCGTTTTGCACGCCGGGATAAAAGCGGAAGGTCCCTTGCCGCGCGGTCGCCGTGTGAACTGCAGTCGTGATCGCGCTGCGCGTGGCGATGCGTTGGCCTTCATATAGCACGTGGAAGAACGTGCGGTTCTTGCCGTTATACAGGGCTGGGCCGCCTTCGCCGAATTTCGGCAAAAACAGCGGGCCACCGATGCGACCGCCGAATTGATTGCGGATCAGCACATCGCGCGGCGAAATCTGATTGCCGTTTGCGTCGCGTCCGCGTTGATTATTGAACCACGTGTTGGCGTTGAGCGCCGTGTTGCGGTGCGCTTCAAACAAACTGCCGTGAAATTTATTGCCGCCCGACCGGGTAATCATTTGTACCTGCCCGGAGCCGCGTCCGAACTCGGCATCGGCGGGCGAAGTTACGACGCGCACTTCGTCAATCAAATCCACGCTCGTAAAAATCGTCGAAGCCACGCCGACGTTGATGCGTTGATCCTGTACGTTCACACCATCACGGCTGATGTTCAGCGTGCCGATGCGCGCGCCGCTGATGTTGCTGCCGACGATGCCGGGTTGCGTAAAAATCAATCCCAGCGCATCCCGATTGGGCAACGGCAGGTCACGGACTTTTTGCCCGCTGATGACGCCGCCGACCGAGTTCGTCCCAAGCGCGAGTCGCGTGTCAAGTGAGGCACTGATTTCGACGGCGGCTTCCGTGACCTGCCCGATTTCAAGTGCGAAATCCACATTGATGCGCGCCGAAAGTTCAAGCATCACTTCTGTGTAAACGGCTTTGCGGAAGCCTTGTTTTTCAGCAATCAGACGATACGTCCCCGGCAGGAGGCTGGGGAACGAATACACGCCCGAATCATTAGTGACGGTATTTATAGTCACACTGGTTTTGGTATTCTGTGCGCTCACGGTTGCGCCGGGAACGACTGCGCCAGAGGCATCGGCGACTGTGCCGGACAGAGCGGCGTTGGTGCTTTGTGCTGCGACTGAGATGGGCAACAACAGCGAAACAGCGAGAGCAACGAGAAGCATCGTACATCTCATATTAGGGGTCCTCCTGGGTTAGGGGTTTTCTGAGTTCTATGGGTTACGGTGTGGGCTGCTATCA
>JAEUQN010000114.1 GCA_016789725.1 Blastocatellia bacterium
AATTGCCAGCCCCAGAAGTGAATCTTGCTCAACAAATCGCTGTACATGCGCGCTTTGCACAGGCGTTGGAGTGAGTAATACACGCCAACAAAAATCGCGTTCCCCGCAAAGGCAAAAATCACGGCGTTGGTGTGGAGTGGTCGCAATCGCCCATACGATAAAATCGGGATGAAACCAAGAAAATCCGGCCAGCGTAATTTGATTGCGATGATCAGCCCCACCATGAATCCAATGTTTCCCCAGGCAATCATCGCAATGGAGAAATCACGGACAATCTTGTTGTCATATTCAAATTTCTCCACGCGCAGGTTTGTACTCTGCATAAGTTATTCCTCCAACTTGTCTGAAGACGAAAAAGATTTGGGTTGACGATCCTCAAAGAGGATTCTGACGGCAGGCGTGTAGCGGTCTTCGTATTGCCCCGACTTCACGGCCCAAAAGAAGCAGCCCAGAAAAAACAGGGCAACGATCAGACTAAATCCGATCAGGATAAAAAGAACTTCCATATCTCTCCAGGAAGACTAAATCGCGTGCAAGCCACAGCCGACCGATCTCAGGTCGTAGTTTTGTAATGGGAATTAAGGGACACTGGCCATTTGTCATTCAGCAGGTAGAGGAGACACTCGCCCTGACAATTGAAACTTTGGGAGCTAATCAAAAAGGACAAATGACCAGTGATAAATCGGCCTCACGACACCCGATGCCCTTCTGTCGAACCGGCGAATTGAATCTCTTCAATGTCCGCAACTGACCAGGGAGTTTGGCGACGGAAGGCAATGATCGAGAATTTCTCAGCCTTCGCTCGTTTGACTGCTGTGCAGTGATACGAGGTCACCAGTTTTTTCGTGCCGTCTGGCTTAATCTGATAGAAGAAGACGCAATCTTCGCCGCGTGCTTTCGCGTCATCATCGTGAACGACCTGATATTCACCAAACAACAAGGCCCCTTTGAGCCGATATTGTTGCTCGAAGTTGACTGTCGCGGTTTGTTTGGCGTGGTGGTGTTGCCCGTCTGCTTTGATGGTCGGAATTCCGGCAAGCATGAATGCGCCGAAAAGTAGCGTTACTAAAAATGACCGTTTCATAACTACATCTCCTTGCTATGCCCTTTGGCACTATGAATAAAACCGACGAGGAAATATCCCTCGCCTGGAATATTGCATTTTCTGTGCCTTGTGGAATTGCAGGAGAAACGGTGAGTTTGAGGGATCAGGTGTGGAAATTTTCGCACTCTCAGTGGGGGAAAATCCTAGCTGCGTGAAATAATTCCTGTCACTCATTGCCGCTGACAATTTCCTGTTCCCGGATTTTCATTGCTCCCCACGCCACAGCAACGACAGACCACGAACTCAGCGGCATGAAAATCGCCGTCACCAATGGTGAAAGCTGCCCCGTCACAGCCAATGCCAAGCCAATTGTGTTGTACACCAGCGACAGCAAAAAGGCGGCAACCAGCACACGCAACGCATAGCGCGCAAAGTCAATGAAGACGGGCAAACGATGCAATTGCTCCGCTTCCAGAATCGCATCGCAGGCAGGTGTAAAGGCGCTGGTGTCTTCGGTCAGGGCGATACCAACATTACTTTGTTGCAAGGCACCCGCATCGTTGAGTCCATCACCTATCATCCCCACGACTTGACCGGTAGATTGCAGTTGTTGCACAAAGCGCAATTTGTCTTCGGGCTTTTGGTAAAAGGCGAGGCGATCTTCGTGCTGAAACAGTGGCAGCAGGTTTTTACGTTCGTGGTCATTATCGCCGGAAAGCAAATACAACTCTCGCTCAGATTGGAGCGATTGGATGAGCTTCGACAATCCTGCACGATAGGAATTCTGGACGCGGAAATATCCACGATACCGACCATCTAGTTCAACACACACCGCAGAAGCATTATCTTGTATCGAAAGTGAGGTGCCTGTCCGTTCGCCAATCCAGGGAGCCGAGCCCATGGCAATGCCATGCCCGTTAATATTGGCGGTTATGCCGCGACCTGTAAATTCTTGAAAGACAACTTCACCCCAGGCTCGCAGAGGTTCCGGCTGTTCGGTGCAACTCTGCGCTGATCCGGTGTCTCCGTGGTGAAAAAAGCTATCCAGAATTTGCCGACTCAACGGGTGCGTCGAATGCTGTAAACAGGCGACCATCATGGTTTGTTCTTCATTCGACAAAGCCGCTCCGACAAACTCAACTTTGGCTTGCCCCGCGTGCGTCAACGTGCCTGTTTTATCAAACACAATCGCATTGAGCGCCGCCAAATCCGGCACAACGCCAACGTTTTTCAAATAGAATTTAGCCTTGCCGAAAATTGCAATGGCTGCGCCAAGCGTGAACGGGGCCGCCAGTGTCAGCGCGCAGGGACAGGCGATAATCAACACTGCTGTAAACACGCTCAGCGCCTTGTCCACATTGGGCCACCAATATGCCGCCGCGACAATCGCAATCAAGCTGACAATCATCGTGAAGTACTTGCCAAACGTATCCGAAATATCCAGCAGCGTAGATCGTTTTTCTTTGCGAAACGCGTCGTTATTCCAAAGCTGCGTCAAATAGCTATGCGAAACCTCTTTGCAGACAGAAAGTTTGACACCCGTGCCAACTACACGCGCGCCTGCATATACGGTGTCACCACATTTGATTTCGACTGGCGCGGCTTCGCCCGTAACAAAGCTGTAATCCAGTAACGCCTGCACTGATTGCAGCACGCTGTCAGCCGGCACCAGTTCACGGTTGCGCACAAAAATCTTATCGCCCGGTTGCAGTTTGGAAACCGGCACAGATCGCTCCTGCCCATTTGTCAGCACTGTCACCGACAGCGGAAAATACGCCGCGTAATTGCGATCAAACGACAGCGCATCAAAGGTTTTTTTCTGAAAGAGTTTCCCGATCAACAGAAAGAACACCAGCCCCGTAAATGAATCCAGATAGCCGGTGCCAACACCACTGAAAATGTCATAGAGGCTGCGGAAATACAGGGCCGAAATGCCCAGCGCGACCGGCACATCCAGCGAGATTTTTCGTTGTCTGAAGGCATACCACGACGAGACAAAATAATCCGATGCGCTGAACAACAGCACGGGCGTTGAAAACACGATGCTCAACCACGCGAAAAGTGTTTTGAATGACGCGCTCAGCACGGCGGTCGTGTCCAGATAATCCGGGAATGAAAAGATCATTACGTTGCCGAAGGCAAAGCCCGCGAGTCCAATTTTCAAATACAGTTTGCGATTGTCGGCGCGGCTGGTCCGGGCGGTGACGCTGTCGAGTCGAATCTCCGGTTCATAGCCAAGCTTGGTCAGCAATCCCACCACTTCGCTCAGTTTTACGTCCTGCTCGCGGAAGGTGACGGCGATTTCTTTTTTCAGAAAATTGACTTCGGAACGCAGAATCGAAGGGTTGATTTTGAAGAGGTTTTCGAGCAACCAGATGCACGATGCGCAATGAATATTCGGCAGTCGAAATGTGGTCCTCGCTATCGTGCCATCACTGAATTGCACTAATGCGCGCCGCACGGTTTCGTCATCCAAATACTCAAAACGACTCGCTTTGGTCTGTTTGAACGACAGTTTGGCGCGTTCGTCAAAATCGTAGTACGTACAAAGATTGTTGTCCTGCAAAATTTCGTAGACCGTTTTGCAACCTGTACAACAGAAGCTCTTGTGATCAGCTCGCACCAAATCACGATCACAAAGTTCGCCACAATGAAAACAAAGCGGTTTGGTTTGCGGCAACGCGGCGGCAGTCAGCCTGGCTGTAGATGAACTCATAGCGGGTAAAAATTCCTCACAGTTGACATTGCTCTTGCGGAAAATCTCGCACCACAAGAACTCCTCCCCGGTTTCAAGCAATTCTCAAGCCGTGAATCGCTTTGGCATCTTTCTTGCTGTGATCGAAACCAAACCTCTGGATGTTGGAAGGAAAAGGCAATGAGATTTCGTAATCGAAGTGAAGCAGGAAAACAATTGGCGCTGAAATTAAGTCCATATACAGGCGACCCCAATGTGGTGGTCTTGGCGCTGCCGCGCGGCGGCGTGCCTGTCGCTTACGAAGTGGCACGCGCGTTGGGCGTCCCTTTCGATGTGTTTTTAGTGCGTAAGATTGGGGTCCCCGGCAATGCAGAATTGGCGATGGGGGCGATTGCTTCAGGCGGTGTCCGTGTCCTCAATGATGATGTGGTGAACTATTTGCACATCTCTGAGGACGCCATCAATGAAGTTGCGCAACGCGAACAACGCGAATTGGAGCGGCGTGAACGACTGTATCGCGGAAACCGTCCCATACCCAATTTACGAGGGAAAACCGTGATTCTGGTGGATGACGGTCTGGCTACGGGGGCGACCATGAAAGCGGCGGTGGCGGCCCTGCAAAAAGCCCACCCCGCCCGCATCATTGTGGCGGTCCCGGTTGCCGCACGCACCACTTGTGAAGCGTTTGAAACGATGGCGGACGACATCATCTGTACTTGTGATCGCACCTATGAACCATTTTACGCAGTGGGATTATGGTACGACGAATTTCAACAAACCACGGACGCTGAAGTGCGCAATTTACTGGAACAGGCCAATTCCCCGCGAGCCTTCCAGCGCAACGGACAATTGGTCGCGTAACGGGCCTCAACAGGCGCACGAAGCGCCACTCCTGGAATTGCTATGGGCGATCATAACGTTTCGGCTGAACATAACGAACACGAAGCAAAAGCCTTCATGAAAGCGTTGCTTTCCGACCTTGCAGCCTTGGAGCAGTTAATTGACGCCGGTCGCATCGAACGCGGCGCACGGCGTATTGGGGCCGAGCAAGAGATGTTTTTGGTCGACAATGCGATGCGCCCCAAGTCTATTGCCCCAGAGATATTGGCCGCCGTGACCGATCCGCGCCTGACTACCGAAACAGGCAAGTTCAATTTGGAAGCCAATCTCTCGCCACAAGATTTTACCGGCTCGTGCCTGAGCGCAATGGAAGAGGAAGCCATAGAATTAGTTGAGATTGCGCGGCAAGAAGCAAAAAAACTCGGCGGCGATGTTTTGCTCACAGGTATTTTGCCAACCTTGCATCAATCCGATTTGACGCTGGAAAACCTGACCCCGAATGTTCGCTACTTTGAACTCAATCGGATCATTCAGCAATTACGCGGCAGCAACAGCACCGTTTATATCAAAGGACTGGATGAGCTAACTCTGACCCACGATAATATGATGTTGGAAGCCTGTTGCACCAGCTTTCAAGTGCATTATCAAGTAAGCGCGGAAGAGTTTGCAGCGTTGCATAATTTGGCGCAGGCCATTACCGCACCGTTGTTGGCGGTCGCCGCGAATTCGCCGTTGTTGCTGGGGCATCGTTTGTGGCACGAAACACGGATTCCACTGTTTCAGCATTCGGTGGATGAACGCTCGCAACTGCGACAACATCGCGGTCATCCACCGCGTGTGAGCTTTGGCGAGGCTTGGGTCAAAGATTCGATCCTCGAAATTTTCCGCGAAGAAATTGCGCGCTTCCGCGTCGTGTTGACTAAAAAAATCGAAGAAGATTCGCTCGTCGTGTTGGCACGCGGCGAAGTGCCACAACTCAGCGCCCTGCGCTTGCACAACGGCACCATCTGGCGTTGGAATCGGCCTTGTTACGGCGTCAATGACGGCGTTGCACATCTGCGCATTGAGAATCGCGTGATGCCTGCCGGGCCTTCGATTGTGGATGAAATGGCAAACGCGGCATTCTTTTTCGGCCTGATGACTGCACTGCCGGAAGAATATGGCGATGTCTCGCGAATGATGTTATTCGACGATGCCAAAGGCAATTTCTTTGCCGCTGCACGTCACGGGTTGAAAGCACAGTTCACCTGGTTGAATGGTAAGAATATTCTGGCTTCAACGTTGATCCAGGAACATCTTTTGCCGCTCGCTCGCGCGGGATTGAAGCAAGCCCATCTGGTTACCGAAGACATCAATCGTTATTTGGACGTCATTGAAGCGCGCGTACAAAGCGATCAGAACGGCGCATTGTGGGCGTTGCGCTCGCTTTCTGCGATGGAAGCCCAAGGCACGCGCAATCAACGCTACCGGGCTTTGGCGGCGGAAACGTTGGAACAACAACAAACTAATACGCCCGTTCATTGTTGGGGACTGGCAACGCTGGCGCAATCCATCGGCGCACAACGATGGAGCCAGAATTTTCAAACCGTTGGGCAATTTATGTCCACCGATTTGTTCACCGTCCGGCCTGATGATTTAGTAGATTTAGCCGCCTGCGTAATGGATTGGAAGCACGTTCGTCACGTTCCGGTCGAAGACGACGAAGGCCGTTTGGTCGGCTTGGTTTCGCATCGTGATTTATTGCATCTGATGGCGCAAGGCTCGGCGCGCAAAGAGGCTGAACCCGTTGCTGTCAAAGAAATCATGAAGCAGGATTTGATTACCGTCACACCACAAACGCCGACCCTCACGGCCCTTGAAATGATCCGACGCCACAAAGTGGGATGCCTGCCCGTGCTGGAAAATGAACGCCTTGTCGGCCTTGTGACCGCGTATGATTTCCTCACGCTTTCTGCGGAGTTGATTGACGCCCAGTTAAAAGCAACGGAAGCAGATTAACTCCCAGACTATTCCGGCGCTTGTTTGCGGCGACTGATGATGAGTTGTTCACCTGTTTGTGCGTGTTTGCGAAAGCCCAGCAGGTGACAAATTTCAATCACAAACCAGCGCGCAATTTTCGTATTAATGATGAGTGAGTTTTTATCCCCGCCCAAATAATGCACGCCTGGCAGCCAATGCAACAATTCATCTGCGCTAGCGCGCCGTAGCCACGATGAAACACGCAGCCAGAAAGGCTTGATCTCACGGACTAAAAAGAAACCATCTTCGCCAAGCGCCTGATAGAGCGGCATAAATAGAAAGCCGCTTTCGTTCGCCCGAACTGCACCGCGACAATCTTCCGCCACCGGTTGCTGCTTTTCGACGCGGGCAAAATTGGCAAAGCCGGGCTGCATCACAAACGCATCGGCAGCCGTGATCGCGTGTCGGTAGCGCACCTCAAACACGGAAGGCAAACCACGACTGGCTCGGCGCAAGGTCGCACGCATTGCCGCCAAATCCGGCACCGCTTCCGGCACGAGACATCCCGCTTCGACCAATGTAATCCAGACCGCAGCGACATGATTTTCAATGGATTGCGGCGCGTCGTGTTGACCAGCTTCAAAGCCAATGGCGGCGTGCCCCATCTCATTAATGTAATTCAGAATCGTCCCGTCAATGCTTTCTTCCAAGCCTAAAATCAGAGGCGTGCCGAGCGCCTGGGCCAAGCGCCGATTGGTGAGCGTATCACTAATCAGCGCAAACGGCGCTCCATCCGACGACGTTGTGTGCAAGTCAAGGAAGATCACTTTGGTCGGCCCTTGCGCCAGAGCCTCGCGGATAATCGCCAACAATTCCTGCTGCTCAGCGTCTTCGGCTGTTTCGTGGGCAACAGTGTTTTTCGAGAGCGTCTGCACGCGCGCGGGCAACCACATTCGATTCAAATCACGCCGGAAGTAACGTACGCCCGCGTTGAGCGCCCGCACATTGCCAGCCACAGCCAGCAGACGCCCCTGAAATAGTGGCGTTGTCTCCTTGAGGCGAGTCACTACACGCTGTAACGCAAAAGCCCCTGCCGATTCGTTGCCGTGAATACCGCCGATGCAAATGACTAACGGGCCTTCCACAGTACCCTTATAGTTTCCGATAAGCCGCTGGAATCTCTTTCCTGTTGTTTTCTCTGAAATCTCCATACAAAACAGCTTTCCTATACCAATTCCCTCTCTGACAGAGTATGCAATACGAATACCACAACCATTCAGCAAGCGGCAGTGTCAACTTGTGATCCACGTCACGATAGGCTGTGATCTGAATCACAGACGAATCCACTGTTCGATCATAAAATTCTCCCGACCAAAGTAGTAATCCATTTTGGAATATGGATTGCCCATACCTTGGTTCTTGCCGTTCCCCAAGTTTTAGTGGGGGATTTTTAGCTATTAGCAATGATCGTCAATGCATAAAAGAAGCCTATGGGGAATTATCCACGACTTCGCATTGGGCTTATTCCAACTAATTGAATCACAAAGGGGGTTAAGCTGTGCTGAAGAAGCTCATTTTACTGGCTACAATTATTGCTGCGGGAATTATGCTTTTCCCCAGTCAATCAACCTTCTCCTCATCCCAGGATGCGCTGGCAACTTTCCGTGGCAATAGCTGCGTAACCTGCCATTCTCGCTCAAATGCCCAGCTTCAAGTTACCAGTCGTTATGCCGAGTGGCATATGTCTGTGCATCGGGAAAAAGGTGTCGGCTGTGAAAAATGTCATGGCGGCGACGCCACCGCGCAAGAACAAGCCAAAGCGCACGCGGGCGTATTAGCGGTCAATGCCCCCAACAGTCGTTTGCATCCAAAAAATCTGACGCAAACTTGCGGTACGTGTCATCAAGAAATTGCCAATACGTTTACCGAAAGCAAGCATTTCCAAAACCTCAAGAGCGCAGGGCTTGGGCCGTCTTGTAGTACCTGTCACGAACACATGGCTTCGAACGTTATCTACACGCCGGAACAAACCTCCACGCTGTGCGCAAGCTGCCACGATTCCACCAATGCGCTGATGCCAAAGCGCCCTGAGATTCCGGGCCGGGCGGCGGAAGTTATGCAATCCATCCGGCGCGCCAATATGGTGGTGATGTGGGCGGATCGGCTGGTTGATGATGCCCACATCAAAAAGGTAGACATCACAGCAGAAGAAAAAGAAATGAATGCAGTGCGTACCATGCGGGCTGATGCCAAGATCAGTTGGCATGCTTTCAATCTGGACGTAGCGCGCAAGAAAGCAGATGCCACCTTTGAAGAGGGAACAAAGGTGAAAGACGCCTTGCGCAAGAAGCTTTATCCCAATCAATAAAGCAGTCGAGCGAAACCCGCTTTTCACCCATAAATATATGCGAATACCAAAGCTCGTTCTCGTTATCCTTTTTTGCGCAACCGCAGCCATACCATTTATCGCCACCCGGATCAAAGCCAATGCGGAGCAAAAGACGGCGCTGCTATCATCCGATCCCGGTCAATATGTTGGCAGTGAGAGTTGTGCGGAATGCCACAACAATCAAACCACGCACTACACACTGACGGCACATAGCAAAACCAACAATGACAAATACAAGGTCACTGAACGCGGCTGCGAAGCATGCCACGGCGGTGCGAAACAACACGTCGAGTTTTACACCTCTGCACAAAAGCTGATCAAAGAAGGCAAGGATGCGGAAGCACAGGCGCTCTATGACGATGGCGCCAAAGCCAAAGCTGCCAAGATGCTGTCGTTCAGCGAGATTTCCGCCACCCAGGCTTCAGCGCTGTGCATGAAATGCCATGAAAATTCGCAGGGCCGCAGCGAGGAACGGTTCAATTACCGGCGCAGCGAACACATGCGTCACGGAGTTTCCTGTTTAGATTGCCATTCCTCGCATTCGCCGAAACGCACCGAATTTCTGCTGCGCGATTCCGAGCCGAATATGTGTTATCAGTGCCACATGGATCAGAAGGCGACCTTTGCCAAACCGTTCCATCACAAGGTTCCTGAAGGCGGCATGAAATGTTCGGACTGCCATAATCAGCACGGCGGCTTTGCGGCCAAACAACTGCGCAATTCGGTCACAGGCGATATGCCGTGCCTGAAATGTCACACCGACAAACAAGGGCCGTTTGTGTTTGAGCATGCGCCAGTCAAAGCCGAAGGCTGCCAGGCCTGTCACACTCCTCACGGCTCCACGTATCCCAAGATGCTGACGCGCCCGTCAGTGCGTTTGCTCTGTCTGGAATGTCATTCCAATACCCCAGGCGTACCCGGCGAAGACGATACCGGTACAGGATTGGGAAACAGACCAACGCACAACTTGGCTGATCCGCGCTATCAAAACTGTACGTTGTGTCACACCGACATTCACGGGTCGAACAAGCACCCTTCCTTCCGCTAGAGAGAAAGGACACTAGCCATGACAAATCAAAGGATAGTTTTTCGGCTCATCCGCTCTTGCGCGGGAGCCATTGTCTTCGTGCTCTTCGTTGCGACGGCGTATGCGCAAAGCAGCGTTGAGAAAAGCGAAACTACGCAACAAACCAAGAAACAAGAAGACGAATTGGCACTGGCGCGCGCGGCAGTCGCCAAGCCGGGCGAGAAGCCCGACAAACCGGAAACCGGACGCATCATAGGTAGATATTCGGTGCAATCTTCATTGGAGGTTGGCTACCGTTTTGAAAATACGCGCGGCAACCGCGACAGCTTTCTTTCACAAGTCAACGTGCGCGATGGTCTGCGCGTGCTGGAATATTCGTTGGACTCGCGCGCGATTGACGGACGCGGAATGTTGTATGACTCGTTGCGCTCCGAGGTCAATAACGCAGGCGGCGATCAGAGTCAGAACTTCTCCTTGCGGATGGAAAAAGCGCGCGCCTATCGCTTTGATTCGCATGTGCGGCGGTTCAATTATTTCCGCACGCCAGGGCCAAATTTCGCACGCGACATTCGCAATTCCGACTTGCGTCAACAGATTGCGGATTATAACCTGCGACTCTTTCCGCAACGAGCTGTCCGCTTCAATCTCGGCTATGGTCGCAGTTCCGCCAAAGGTCGTTATAGTCCCGACATCAGCCTCTCGAATGATTTCTTTCAACTGCTCGGCACGACGCGCTGGGAGTCGAATGATTATCGCATTGGGATGGATGCCACTTATGGCGGTTGGAATTTTAGCGCCTCCGCGTTGCATCGCCGCTTCAAGGATGATCCGAGTGTCGTATCGAAGTCATTCGTAGACCCTGGCTTCCTCAATCCTACCGACCTTGCCACGCTAACTTCGTTGAGCCGTCTCGTCCCGATTCGTTCGCATGCCACCGTCGTGAGTGGAAGCCTGCAGGGCAACATTGGTGATCGAGTGCATGTCGTCGTGCGTGGGCTGCACGATGAAGAGTTCAGTCGAGGGATTTACACCCAATCGTATCTGGGCAACACCACAACAGCCAATCAGAGGTCAACACAAACCTTTGACGCCGACAGTGCCACGAAGCGTCCAAGTGACCTGGTGGATGCCGCCATCTCGTTTGATCTGAACGAGCACTTTACGCTAAACAACTCTTTCCGCTATTCCTCTTTCCGCATTCAAGGGGATATGCGAACAAACCAAACCACAGTGAACCAAACCGGTACGAATCCGCCCGGCACGCCTTCGATTTCGCGGACTTTTGGCGACCGCTTGACGGGGCTGACTTCGTTTTGGAACACACTGGATTTAGGAATGAATTTCGGCAAGAAGTTCAGCGCCAATCTGGGTTGGCGTGCAATGCAACGCGAAGTCGAACTCCTCGGTATTGTTACCACCACTAACAGCCCTGCGTTTACGCCGAGCCTCAGGTCTAAGGATGAAGCAGAGAGCATTGACACGCACGCTTTCGTGGGTGGCTTTCGCGTGCGTCCGACAAATCGCACAAGCTTCATCTTTGACGTCGAACACGGCACGAACAACAATGCGTTTATCCGCATCAACCCGCTGGAGTTCACGCGCCTCCGTGTGCGCACACAGATTCAGGCAACCGACCAATTGTCGTTTGTCGGAGCCTTCACTTCGATTGATCGAGTGAATCCGACGCCGCAAGTGCAAAATGAAGCCGACACGCGAACGTACACAGCTTCAGTGGATTGGAACCCTCATGCTCGCGTATGGGTCAATGCCGGGTACGACCACCAAAATCTTTTCACAACGGCGAACCTGCGCTACTTTCTAGGCTCAGGAGCCTCGCGCGTTGAAGTCTTAGGCCGCTTGCTGGCCTATGGGCGCATGAACTCAGTGTTTACGAATGCGCGGTTTGCATTGACGAATCGGTTAGATTTCTTGATGGTTTATTACTACATCAAGGATTTGGGGGCGCCATCGGCGACAACCGGAACAAGCGACACAGTGCTGGCCTTGCCGCTACGTCGTCACAACCCGGAAGCGCGTCTTTCTTACCGCTTCAATAATCATTTCACTGGCAACGTCAGCTATCGGCATTTCAGCTACAACGAACGTGACCTGAGTGTGTTGGATTATCGTTCCAATATCACGACGGTAAGCGCACGCATTAATTTTTAACTCTACATCTCGGTTCCCTTTTTCTGAGGCTGTATTTTCAATGACAACGAAAGGAAAACGAATATGAACTTCCCGATTCCAACCATGAAGAAAATGCTAGTTGCGATCCTGGCCATCTGTGCCTTGGCCCTGGCAACATTGCTTTCCACACCATCGCAGGCAACGACAGCGGCGGCTTTTGATGCTTCCACCTACAAATCCAAGTGCGCCTCTTGTCACGGTATGGATGGCAAAGCCACAACCGCCAAAGGCAAAGAACTAAAGGTTCGCGCGTTTAATTCCGACGAGGTCAAAAAGATGTCCGACCAGAAATTGCTGGAGGTCATTCTGAAAGGCAAAGGCAAGATGGAAGGCTATGAAAAAACGCTCGGTAAGGAAAAATGCCAGGCGTTGGTGGCGTATTGCCGCAACTTAGGAAAGTAAGTTTACCGCTCAGATCAAGGCGTGAATTGAGGATTGCGCAATCCCCAATTCACGCTCTTTTCACAAAGGAACTCGTATGTTCACCCCGATTACCGCTTTGATTGCAATTATTGCTCTCAGCATCGTCCTGATTGCGATTTTGATTATCCACCCAAGTGTGACCGCGACGCGCGGAGGTAAGATTTTAGCGTTTGTTGCGATCCTGATTCTGCCCATTGTTTCGGGTGGTTTCGGCGTATCGGAACATTTGCAACGCTCCAAAACCACTGAGTTCTGCTTGTCCTGTCACGTGATGGAAGATTACGGAAAAAGCCTGCATATTGACGACAAGAGTTTTATTCCCGCTGTGCATTATCAAAATGGTCTGGTCCCGCGTGAACAGGCCTGCTTTACCTGCCACACAGATTACACAATGTATGGCGACTTCAATGCCAAGCTGCGCGGCCTCAAGCACGTGTATGTGCAATATCTGGGCAAACCCGCACAACCGATCAAGTTGTATCAGCCTTACAACAACCGCGAGTGTTTACATTGCCATCAGAATTCCAGATCGTATCTGGAAAATGAAACCCATACGAAAGAACCGGATCGGTTGGAAAAGATGAAGACGAATCAACTGAGTTGTTCGACCACTGATTGCCACAATATTGTGCATCGCGTTGACCAGCTGAAAGACCAAACCTTCTGGAAGGAGGCAGGAAAATGACAACCACTGCGACAAAACTGGAGAAGCGATTACGCGTGGCCGGCAGCCTGGTTGCGCTTGGATTGCTGGTCGAACTCACCACCTTACACTGGTCCCATCCTACGGCGTTTCTGTTCTTTCTTTTATTGGGAGGAACGTTGATGGGGCTGGGGATTTTACTGTATCTATACTCGCTGGTAGCAGGCGGCGAATCCAAGGCATAGATTTTCGACCAAGCCAATCAAACTTTCTCAAATCGGACTGATGCCGCAAAATTTGAGGATATTGCACTCCCGGCTTCTCAGGCTATGCGCGAGAAAATACCAGCGATAAAAAAATGCTGGCATTCCCATTGTGACCACAATGCGGACCGTCTTGTCTTTGAGCAGTTGCTTCCCTGACTTCCCTGTTTCAGATGCACTGCTGCTAAATTCAGGGCGAAAGACCTGCTCCCAAAATGCTTTTACCCCCCCCAGCTATTGACCGATAAAAAAACACCAAACGTTCAGCCTGTCGAATGCCCCTGACCTGTATCATTCGCATTACTCGCAAAGTGTTGGCACCTATGGTCACGGTCTTCCTGAATTTGCAGCGAGGCCGCGATTCCCTTGATCTGGACGGCTTGGTGATGGTGGGTTCGCAGGAAAGAGCCACACATTAGGCAGATGAAAGACCAGCGACGCCATCAAGCGGTGACCAAAATGGGCGACTTTTGGAAAAAGTTCCCAATGAGTACCCAAGCGAAAACGTCGTGGAGTTTAAAACAGCTCTAAATCGTTGAAATGATTGGCGCGCCCGGAGAGATTCGAACTCCCGACCTACAGATTCGAAGTCTGCCGCTCTATCCAGCTGAGCTACGGGCGCGCAAGGTTGGGAAAGATCGCCTTTTACAAAGGCTCTTGAGACAGCCATCTTGTACCACATCACCGCAGGCACAGCAACTGCCCTGCCCGATTGTTGAAAGGGGAAAGTGAAACAAAAACATCAAGGCAGCTCATCTCTTACAAAAAAAAGTAAGGCTGAACCTACCCATCAAATCGTAAAGAATTTTTATGCTCGAATCATTACTACCAGTTGGAAAAGCTTTAGATCACCTGCTGCTTGGTGCACCAAACCTTGAAGAAGGCATGGAGTGGGTGACAGAAAAAACTGGCGTCAAAGCTGCGATTGGCGGCAGGCATCCGGGGCTGGGGACACATAATGCACTGCTGTCGCTCGGCAATCAACAATACCTCGAAATCATTGCGCCTGATCCGACCCAGACAACACTGGCACCACAGTTTGCGTTTTTGCAGGTGGCAACCGCGCCGCGTTTGTTAACCTGGGCTGCCGCCACACAAGATATTCACGCCATTGCCGCTCAAGCGCACGCCGCAGGCTTTGAACTCAACGGCCCAAACGCCGGAGCGCGCACGCGACCCGATGGAGAGACACTCAGATGGAAAACGCTTTTCCTCAAAAATGACTTCAGCCTGCTCATCCCGTTTTTTATCGAATGGGATGCGACATCACGGCACCCTTCCCAGGATTCGCCGACTGGATGTAGTTTGCAATCATTTAGCCTGGAGCATCCTCAACCAGAAATGCTCCGCGCTATATTCAGCCATTTAGGCCTTGAGGTCACGGTGACGCCTGGCAGCGAGGCGCGATTGAAGGCGGCCATTGCTTCGCCTCAAGGCTTAGTTGAGTTGGGGTGATTCCTGGCGTGTCAAATTTCGACTATTCACCGTTCTTATCGCGTTGTGTTGAAATGAGCGATTCAAGGCGAAGCGGCAATTATCGTTTGTCCAAGCCCTGCGACTTAACGTAGACTGTCCTACCAGCGGCAAACAAACTTGGTTGCGATTATTACGGCCTCGCATCATTTTCACCCATCAACTTGGAGGGGTTATGAAACAAACACGATACCTCTTCTTCTGTGTGCTATTCACGGCGCTTTTCCTTCCCGCATCAGCACAAGACCGACCCCGGACTAAACCCACGTCATCGGACGATCAGACGATTCGGATTGAGACTCAGGTTGTCCAGGTCGAAGTTACGGTCACCGACAAACAGGGCAAAGTCATTCGTGATCTCAAACGCGAAGATTTCGAGTTGAAGGAGGATGGCAAGTTACAGGACATCGCTTATTTTTCCATTGGTACAGCAACACGCCCGGCGCGCTGGCTCGGCAGCGGCCCTAAGACAAGAAGTCAAGACGCCTCTGCCATCACAACAACAACAACCGCTCCAACCGAGGCTCTTGCCGGGCGCTACATTGTGTTGGCAATGGATGACATTCACCTTTCGCCCGGAACCCTAATGCAGGCGCGGCAGTCCTTACTGAAATTTGTAGATCAGCAAGTGGGAAGCGGCGATCAAGTGGCCTTGATTACGACCAGCGGGCAGCTTGGGATGTTTCAGCAATTCACGAATGACCGCGAGGCCTTGAAACGAGCAATCAACCGCTTGAGTGCGCAGGAACGACAAGTGACCAACAGCTTTGATGTGCCACGCATCACCCCGTATCAGGCTGAATTGATTGATATGGGTGATCAAGATGCGCTGGAACTGGCGGTGCAGGAAATCCTGCGACAACAACCGATGAGTGGCGGCGTGCCGACCGCTGCGGCTGCGGCTGGCGGCGCGGCGGCAGCCAGAGCTGCGGCTGGCGCGGCAGCAGGCGGTGGGACGTCAGAGCGAGAACGCGCCATGGAAACAGCCAAAAGCCTGGCACGCATGATCGTCCTGCAAAATGCCAATTACACGAACGCAACGTTGAATACACTCCAGGCCATTATCCGTACGCTCAGCGCGCTGCCGGGACGCAAAATTATGACGCTTGTGTCAGACGGCTTTTTTCTCAATGCCAGAAGTGCTAACACCTTCAATGACGTCCGACGCGTGATTGATGCGGCGACGCGCGCGGGCGTCGTGATTTATGCGCTGGATGCGCGCGGCCTGACCGTATCGCCGATGTTTGATGCCTCGCAGCCGAGCTTTGGCAACGAACGCCCACCCGGCGTGCGCGAACGGGTCGAAAACGCGGCGATGGAAGCAGTACGCAATGGCCCGTTCTCCTTAGCCAACGATACAGGCGGATTTATGGTGATGAACACCAACGATCTGAATTTCGGTTTTCAAAAGGTGCTGGAAGACACCGAGGCATATTACCTGCTGGCGTTCGAGCCAGTGGAGTCGTACCGCGATGGACGCTTTCGCAAGCTCGAAGTGCGCGTCAAAAATCATCCCGAATACAAAGTGCGTTCCAGCAAAGGCTACTTTGCCACGGACGAAAAAGCTGAAGCCAAAGCTGCCGAAAAAGAAGAAAAAGAGCGCGTCAAAATTGAAGAGGAGCGCGTCAAAAATCCTGAAAAACCTTCTAAGCAGGAAACCGCTGCCAAAAATACGCGGGTCTGGGAGGCTCTCGGTTCGCTCTTTCCGCTGCGCGGGATTCCGGTCGAAATGTCTGTGGACTTTGTGGACTCTGGCAAAGGAACCTCATTTGCTTTAATCCTCGCGCATCTGGATGTGTCGGGGCTGAAGTTTGAGCAAGTGCAAGGACAATACCAGGCAACCGTCGAAGTGATCGGTACGGTGTTTGATGAAAAGGGCAAATCCGTGGATGGCTTCAACCAGCGGTTGAATATGAACCTGCCGCCCGCCTCCTATGAACGGGTCCTTAAATCAGGGCTTGTTTTCAGCCGCCGAGTCCTGCTCAAACCGGGTTTTTATCAAGTGCGCCTCGCGGCTTTGCGCCAAGGTAATAAGCAAACCGGCAGTGCCTCCGATTGGGTCGAGGTTTCTGATGTCTCCAAAAAACAACTGGTCCTGAGCAGTGTGTTTCTGACCACTGAAAAAGAGACGAATTATCTGACGGCACTCTTTGATCGCAAGAACAATCCTCAGGTAGAACAGCAAGAAACCTCGCCGATTCCAACGCAGGTGGCGCGCCGCTTTAAGCCAGGATCAAGCTTTGATTTTTCGATCTTTGCTTACAACGCAAAACCTGATTCCAAAGGCGCAACCGATCTAGTTGTGCAATCGCAAATTTTTTCCGGCAGTAAAGTAATTTTTGCTTCGCCATTAGCCAAGATGGAGGCCACGCCAGAGATGAAAGGCGAGAATTATGCGCCCTACGCTGCACGCCTTTCATTGGATAAATTCGAGCCGGGCGCCTATGAATTGCGGATGCTGGTGATTGACCGCATCGCCAAGGTCAGCGCCAAACGAACGCTGAATTTTGTCGTCGAGCCGTGATGATGAAATTGCTGTATTCCTGTTTATTATTGGCCTTACTGGCAACCGCAACCGCGTTGGCGCAAAGCACCTCTACGCGACAGCAGCATCCAACCAAATCCGACGATGCGACCATTCGCATTGAAACCGAGTTGCTGCAACTTGAAGTTCTCGTGACGGATAAGAACGGCCAGCCTATCCGCGATTTGAGGCGCGAAGATTTCGAGTTGAAAGAAGACGGCAAGCCGCAGGAGCTTTCCCATTTCTCGTTTGGCACTTCGACGCGTCCAGCGCGTTGGATCACGGCGGCCCCCACCCCCAACAGCGCGGCAACCGCCGCCGTCGCACGAGCCACGGCCCAAGCCAAACGGTACATCGTGCTGGTCATTGATGATTTGCATTTGTCAGCGGAGAGTTTGTCATTCGCTCGCCAAGCCTTATTGAAATTCGTAGACCAGCAATTGACCGCCAACGAACAAGTCGCCCTCATCACAACCAGCGGGCAACTTTGGGTCTATCAGCAATTCACCAATAAACGCGAGATTCTGAAACGTGCCATCCATCGCTTGAGTTTTGCTGAGCGCCGCGCCACGTCCATTCAGGGTGACATTCCGCGCCTGACTTCGTATCAGGCCGAGTTGATTCAAAATCGAGACCGAGAGGCGTTGCAGTTAGCGGTGAATGAAATCCTGCGCAATATGCCGGACCTCACGCCAGAAATGGCGGCTTCGGTGGCGTTGGGGAAAGCACAGCAAATCGTGGCGGAAAATACATTTCAGTCGAAAGCCACGCTCGCCACACTGGAAGACATCGTGCGTAGCTTGCGCGTGTTGCCGGGCCGCAAATCCGTGATTCTATTGTCGGACGGCTTTTTTCTCGGCGGTTCGCAACAAAGTAATTATTACGACCTGCGCCAAATTGCCGATGCGGCAACGCGCGCCGGGATGATGATTTATTCGCTGGATACGCGCGGGCTGGCGACCGGGGCGGCAGACGTTTCGCAGCCCGGTGTTGGCAGTGAGCAACCGCCGGGCGCGCGGATGCGAATGGAAGCGGCAGGGTTGGAAGCCAGGCGCGACGTACTTAACGCAGTGGCGCGTGATACGGGCGGCTTTCCACTTTTCAATAACAATGATTTATACCTTGGGCTTCAGAAATTCGTCGCCGACACCGAAGCGTATTATTGGCTCGCGTTCGAGCCACAACAATCGCATCGGGATGGCCGCTTTCGCAAGCTGGAAGTGCGCATCAAGAATCACCCCGAATACACCGTTCGCACCAGCAAAGGCTACTTTGCGCCCAATGACAAAGCCGATCAGGCGGCTGCCAAAAAAGACGCCGCGCCAAAGATGGGGTTGGCCCGCAATACTTATCGTTCGCTTGCCCCTGCGCGTGAAATCCCGATGGAAATGGCCGTAGATTTTGTGGATTCCGGTACGGGGCAAAGCTTCGCCACAATCACGGCGCACCTGGATATTTCCGGCCTGACGTTTGAGAAAGTTAATGAGCGATATAATGCGGCGATTGATGTCACAGGTGCAGTGTACGACGAAGAAGGAAAGCCCATGGATCGCTTCAAACGCAAATTGGCGTTAACCTTGAAGCCCGCGACGTACGAACGAATGCTGAAATCCGGCTTTGTCTTCGATTGCCTGATCAAGCTGAAACCGGGGTTTTATCAGGTGCGAATGGCAGCAACGCGTGAGAACTCCGGTCAATCTGGCAACGTTTCTGAATGGGTTGAGATCGGTGATCTCGGCAAAAAAGAACTCGTTCTGAGCAGCATCTTTGTGGCAAGTGAAGGCGAGCCGCTCAACATCACGCCGCCGCAGCCTGAGAAAGTCGAAGCCGACGCGAAAAATGACGAGACGCAAGCGACTACGATCCCGTCGCAAATCGCCCGACGATTCAAACGTGGTGCCAAGGTTGATTACGTGTTTTGGGCCTACAATCCCAAACTTGCACCTGACGGAGCGATTGATCTGGTCGTTCAAACACAATTGTATTCCGGCAACAAAGTCGTTTACGCTTCGCCGCTCTCAAAAATGCAAGTGCCATCGGAAAAGAGAGCCTTGACTGCTTTGCCGTATGTTGCGCGCCTGACACTGGATCAATTCGAGCCGGGTGCCTATGAATTGCGCATCCTGGTGATTGACCACGTCGCCAAAACCAGCGCCAGACGGTCCCTGTATTTTGTGGTTGAGCCGTAATTATGAAATTTGTCATTGCCTTTTTATCTATTGTTCTTGGTTGTGCTCTCGCACTTCCGCAAACCACCTCCTCGCAACCGCCGAAAACCAAAGAACCCCAGCAAAAACAGCCCAATCAGGACGATGCGACCATTCGCATTGAAACCGAATTGGTGCAGGTCGAAGCCATCGTCACTGACAAAAGCGGCAAGCTGGTGCGCGATTTGAAGCGCGAGGATTTTGAGTTGAAAGAAGACGGCAAGCCGCAGGAGCTTTCCCATTTTTCCGTCGGCACTTCGACCCGTCCGGCACGCTGGATCACTACAGAATCAAAAACAAATCCCAAAGAAGCCGCGACAACCACGCCAACAACTACGCCGACAACCACGCTGGAAGCTGGCACTGGACGTTACATTGTGTTGGCGATTGATGATTTGCATTTGGCGTTTGGTAATCTGGTTTATGCCCGTCAGGCCTTGTTGAAATTTGTAGACCAGCAGCTTACGCCTGACGATCAAGTCGCGTTGATTACAACCAGCGGACAGTTGGGGTTGCATCAGCAATTCACGAACAACCGCGAGATTCTGAAACGTGCGATCAATCGCCTGAGCTTTGCCGAACGCCGCGTTGCGATTAACACTAGCGGTGTGCCGCGCCTGACGCCTTATCAGGCGGAATTGATCGAAAACAATATCCCCGACGCGTTGGCACTGGCAGTGAATGAAATCATGGCGAAGAATCCCGGCACGACGCGTCAGATGGCAGAATCGGAAGCCCGCAGCAAAGCACGGATGATCGTCTCGGAAAACACTTCTCTCACCAGAGCGACGCTTGGAACAATTGAAAACATTCTGCGCGGACTGCGCGGATTGCCGGGCCGCAAAACGATGGTGATGTTGTCAGATGGTTTTTTACTCGGCGGTTTTAGCCAGGGAGCACTCTACGATGTGCGCCGAATCACCGATGCCGCGACACGTTCGGGCGTCGTGATTTATGCGCTGGATACGCGCGGCCTGATCGCCATGCCCGAAGCGTTCGATGCGTCGCAGCCCGGCTTTGGCAACGAACAACCACCCGGCGCGCGAATGTCTATTGAATCCTCGGCGATGGAAGCCAATCGAGACGGGCTGAATGCGCTGTCACGCGACACGGGCGGCTTTCCGATTTTCAATAACAATGACCTGAGTCTCGGTTTGCAAAAAATTGCCGAAGATACCGAGGTATATTACCTGTTGGCGTTTGAACCAACGGTATCGTACCGCGATGGACGCTTTCGCAAGCTCGAAGTGCGCGTCAAAAATCACCCCGAATACAAAGTGCGTTCCAGCAAAGGTTATTTTGCACCCGATGACAAAGCAACCGTCAAAGCTGCTGAAAAAGAGGAAAAAGAGCGCGCCAAACTTGAAGAGGAGCGCGCCAAAAATCCTGACAAAGCCGCCAAAAAGGAACTCTCCGCCAGGATTGATCTTCTCCGGGATGCAATGAATTCGCTCTATCCCTTGCGCGAGATTCCGGTTGCGCTGTCCGCCAGTTTTGTGGACACCGGCAAAGGTGAGGGCTACGCCCATTTACTGGCGCATTTTGATGTAGCCAATGTGAAGTTTGAGAAAGCCAATGATCGTTACAATGCGGCGCTGGAAGTTTTGGTGGGAATTTACGATGAGAAAGGAAAGTCAGTAGATACCTTCAGCCAGAAACTCGCGCTGGCGTTGAAGCCTGCGACGTATGAACGGACTCTCAAATCAGGCTTTCTCTTTCACCGCCAGATCAAACTCGCGCCGGGCTTTTATCAAGTACGGATGGTAGTCGTCAAAGAATTTCCGCGCCAGGCTGGTAGCAGTTCCGAATGGGTGGAAATCGGTGATCTCAGCAAAAAACAGCTTGCGCTGAGCAGCATTTTCCTGGCGGCGGACAACGAGGTGCTTTTCGCGGCATTGCCTCAAAATGAAAAGGTTGAAGAGGAAAAGAAAATCGAAGACCAACAGGTGGTGCCGATGCCTTCTCAGATTTCGCACCGTTTCAAACGCAATTCCAAATTTGATTTCACGGTCTTTGCCTACAACGCCAAAATGGATGCCAATGGAAAAACGGATTTGGCAATTCAAACGCAACTCTATACAACGGGCAATAAGCTGTTGCTGGCCACGCCGTTGACCAAAATAGAGATGGCCGCTGAAAACAAAACCGCGCCATTCGCTCCGTATGCTGCGCGTTTGTCACTCGACAAATTTGCGCCGGGGACCTACGAACTGCGCCTGGTCGTCGTGGATCGAGTGGCGAACATCAACGCCAAACGATCCGTCAGTTTTGTGATTGAATAACTGCAACCCTCATTACGGGGGAATTCGTGAACCAACCGTAGCTTCGATTCGTAGGTGACCAGAGTACTTATTATTCGCAAGGAGAAATCGTATGTTTTGTCCCACCTGTGGCCGCGAAGAGGCACATGAACGCAAATTCTGTATTGCCTGTGGCACGAATCTGGAACGTGTGACACAAGC
>JAEUQN010000115.1 GCA_016789725.1 Blastocatellia bacterium
CCGGGTAACGTAACAGGTGAAATCGTAATGGTTGGACAGTTCAACTGAAGATATGCAATTGAACTAATATTTCCTGTGGTGCCGACGGTGTTGGCAGGCTGATTGGCAAGTAAACTCAAAGCGCCTGTAGCAGTGTTCATGCTTAACGTCGTGATATTTCTGGATGAATAATTTGAGACAAAAAGCAGGTTCCCAGAACCATTCGAGGCCAGCCCGCTCGCGTTCATTCCGCTGCTCACAAACGGAGAACCCGGCGCAGGATCAAGTGTCGGAGAATTTGTGGTTCCGCCGATCTTAAAGACTCCCACACCTTCGGTTTCGGCAGCGACAACGTAGAAGAATCCTGGATGCAAGAGGGCATCATCAAAATATCCTGAGAGGCCCGTAGAGAAGGGGTTTCCTGTTACAGGCGAGAGTCCCCCTCCACTTGTAGTAAACACCCGCAACCGAGGCAAAATAGTGGGCGGGCCGACGTTGTGTCGGCTCCAGGTAAAAAGCCGCCCCAGCGCGTCAAAAGTAAAGCCCCCTTGATAGTAGTCTGCCGTACTGAAAGGAGAGCCGGATAAGAAAGTTAACGCCCCTGACGAACCATCAACGTTGAACCCGGCGATAGAACCACCACCATTCCCGCCCGCGTAAACATACTTTCCATCGGGGCTAAAAGAAATAAGAAGAGGACGCGCCGAACCTGTATCCAAAGGCCCAGCAACTAAGGTGGCGTTATTGGCAGTAATCCGAAAACTCTCGACTTTCCCAGGGTTTGTACTACTGGATCCGTACCCAGCCACAAGGGGCGATCCAGTGGGGTGGATTCCAATGCACGAGTATTCACCGCCCAGGTTAATGGGGCTGAAAGGTAAAGCCGTCAACGCGCCACTCGCGGGATTGATGGAGAAAACGCTGACCGTTGAGAAGTTTGTCGCCGTGGCGCTGTTTTTATTGAATGCGAATAAGCGTAAGTTAGTCGGGTCTATCACCAGTCGCCGGAAGACTGAGCTTTGCCCGTTGCCACCCGTTGTGAGGGGAAATCCGGGAAGCAGTGTTAACGCTCCTGTCTGTTCGTTAACTCCATAGGCATAAATTTGGTTCGGACAAGACTGGCATTCATTCAACGCATAAAGCACCCCGAACTGTGTCCCCGCCATTGCAGCATTCGCCTTTGGTATGTTCCCTTCACCACCCCTCACGGGCGCTCCAGTACGTGGCGCGGAAGGCGTCCGAACAAGTAATGGAGCAAGCGGTGCAGACCAATAGCCGCTATACGCTTTCGCCGCGTATAAACAGCCGAAAATCGCTAAAAGACTGAGGCCAAGTGTGTGAAATCCTGATTTCCGCATGACGGTTCCTTTCCTTGGGATGTGTAGGCATATCTGCCTGTTTGCCTCACAAACAATGCTTGGGATTAGAGGAATCTCGTAATGTCTTTTGGTATCGCTTATCGTTTAATGAGAAACGAACCCATTTTCGGACATCGAAATCCTCCCATGAAATAACGGGTTGCCATTATTTTCTGATGGCGTTGGACGATAACAATCTGAAAGAGGAGGAAGCTGATTGCGCTACTTTACCTGTCTGTGGTTCCCCGGTTAGCTTTTAGAGGATTCCCGCTTTTTCGGCGCGGCGAATCGCTTCAAGGCGGTTATGAGCATTGAGTTTGCGCAGAATGTGTTGGATGTGATTTTCAACCGTCGTTGGTTTCAGCTTCAGGCGCTCGGCAATAAGTGCGCCTTTCATTCCATTGGCCAGTAGCCGCAGCACTTCGAGTTCACGAGGTGTCAGCACTGCCTGGCCTGTGATGGTGGGCTGCGCTTGGAGAATAGACTTGACCTCTTCGGAGGATAGCCCCGACCGTGTCACGACGAAATCGTTCAGCAGCATTTCCAGCCGTTTCCGCGTATCTATCTGGCGAAAGACGTGAATGGAATAGGGCGTTACACCATTGACGGCAGGCACAATAATCGTGATCACATTGCACCATCGTTTTCCTTGCGCGGTAGGAACGAGGACATCAAAGTTTTTCAGTTGGCGATTGTCCCGGATGGCGCGTCGGACGATGCAGTCTGATGAACAAACTTTGCCGCAGTCATCCTCACCACGCAGAATTTCGTGACAGGGTTGCCCGATTACTGCTTCCGCCGTCAAATCGAAAAGCTGAGTCGCCGCTTCATTCCATGCAACAATAACGCCCGTGGCATCTATGGCAAGCGCCGCATCTGCTGTCCCTGCGATGATCTGACTGATTTCACGAAATGTCATAATGCACTTTCCCACCAAGAAACCTTACCTGCACATTGTATCTTGGCGCTAAGAACAACCGCTCTTTAGAATTTGCCTGAATCACTTCGACCATTGCTGCTCAAGTGACACGTCCTGCTCTTTTGTGCTGCCGGGAAAAATCGTGAGAGGGAGTCATTTTTTTCTTCATGCATTGTACGATGAGCGAGGCCTTTCGCCTAGTAACCACAAGTGAAACGCTAGACACCGCCTTCTCTACGCTGCTGCGGGCGACGCGAGAGAAGACGGCGAATAGCTTGGGGCTGCCCTGATTGGCTGAAAGAACATTCGTTGTCCGACAACATCAGCACCCCATGTTCTTCATCCACAACAAACCAAGCCCCGGATTTCCGCCCCAGCCTGTCCGCATCAAATGCGCTTCCACGTAATAGCTGTAATTGTCAAAATCAGAAACAATCATCGCCGAATTACAGTTGCCGATATATGCCCGCATAACCTGGAAGCCGCTTGAGGCAGAGTAATTGTCGCTATCAATTTGCCCCAGCGTCGTGATCGCCCCTGTGCTGAGATTGTAGCGGCGAACATATAGGATCACTCTTGATTGCGGCCCATTATCCAACACGCGCGCTCGAAATTCCGTGGTCATCCCTTTCCACAATCCGGTGGTCGCGGTGATGTTGTAGCGAATGACGGCGACACTCCCGTCCGCTGCCCAATCGTTCAGAAACACCGCGCCGTTCAAATACTGCGTCAGATCGTAAGCCGTTTCATCTACGGTTCCCGTTGCTCCATTGCAGGTCCACGGCTGCAATGTACTGTAAGGCACGGCGGTGGACTGCGCGGAAACAGACATCATCATAACGACTAACAAAATACCTGTTGCGAAGATTCTCGTAATCATATTGCCTCCTTTGGGGTAGCACTTTCTTGTTTCGGTGCCTGCGATAGAAACCACATCAGCAAAAGCGTTTTCAGGCATTTCGCTTCCGCCGCTGGTTGTAAGATCAACTGCTGTGCCACTGCTTTTCTGAAAACAAGAGCTTCGCCACAAGAATAAAAATAATTGATAACAAAGGAGTTAACAGAGAGATATAGTAAGGCCTGAATGATATGGGATATTGTCAGTCATTATCATATAGATAACCTAGCTATCGAACTGACAATCAATCTCTTGCGATGAGGAAAAAGCTTCTTTTACTTTTTCGCCAGTATCGCCATTCCGAATAATGCAGTGCGCACTTGATGCGAGGCATGAATGACGGACGATTTGCGGGCTTTGTATTCGAGTGAGATGGAGGGGAGGCAGATGTTGGGATATTGTGTGCAGCCTCCGAAAATCTGGGAGAAAGTGATGGCGAAGTTTTTACACTCAGATCGGTAAAGCAGGAAAGGTATCCTACCCAAAAAAAATCACTCCGACCTCAATCGCCGATAGGCGCAGTCGGAGTGACCGATACTAAACCTAGTTCTCTAATTCTTTGCAGTAGCTGGACATCTCTTTTAGACTTAGTCCGGCCTCTTACCAAAGACAGACGCTCTCCGTTTCCAGTGTTACATTGTTGAGGACAATATCGCCAAATCGCCCTCCAAAGCAGGCGAAGAACGCAGAACTGAAAGCTGGGCCAGCAGCGGCAGGATTATCCAGGATAAACGCAATTCCTCCAGCCGCCGGGATAGAAACCAACGCACAGTATTTAGCGGTTTCAATAGCATCTTGTCGCATATTTTGTGCGTTTATCACTGCATAAGCATACAATCGCTGCTCTCCGGTCTCATAACGTGGGTATTTTATACCAAAAGGTCCTTCGACCCAGACCACTCTGGAACATGGCGGAAGATTCATCCAGCCAAGTTCGATGCGCTCGGTTGTAGTCGCTCCGTTGCCAAGAAAAAGTGGAAGTTGTCGCCCTCGTTGGCTGGGTGTTTTGCTATTGTTGAGCGCCACATTGGCCAGTTGATTGAGATGCGCTTCAGGTTTATTGGCCTTCACCGAGAATGATTGAGTGAAGAAACATGCAAACACTAACAGTAAAGTCATTGTTTTGCGCGTGATCATCAAAGTTCTGTATTTCATAGTTCCTCCTTGTCAAGTTTCAGGACTCGTTTGTTGTATTTCGTGGGGGCGATTGTTTGACCGCGCCCTCTTCTTTGCCGCTCGTTTAGAAGTATGGCAAGCGATATACCAGACAAGGCGATGACACTTCACGGCGTATCTTCATTGCCGTAAGTATCACATAATCTTACAATTATCTGTAATGAGGCCCGAATCTATGACTATTAACGAGCGCCTTATAGGATTATCATTTCGATAATCAATTATCAGTCGGATAAACACTGAGGCGATTGTCACACTTCAGAAAATCTCTTTTCAATTTTTATCCTGACGTAGATTTGTGATTTACTAATTACTCACCCAAAAAAGAAGCTGAGGCATCCCCATGAACCCACGACTCGTTACCATCGCAGGCCCGCTGAAAGGCAAGGTTTTTCCGTTGACCCAATCTGAAATCTCGTTCGGACGTGATCCGGCCAATCAACTTTGTCTCAACGATCTCTCGGTCTCGCGGCGACATTGCCTACTGCAACGTGAAGGCGCGCAGTTTATATTGCGTGATTTGGGCAGTCTCAATTGCACTTTCGTCAATGCCCTGCCGATTAAGGAACAACCTCTCGCGCCAGGCGATTGCCTCAAGGTTGGCGATTTTCTCTTTCTCTTTTTGCTGGATGAGGACGACGCGATTTCAGCTTCGTATCCTACCCAACTGGATAGCGGTCAGGTCGTCACGCAAGTCAATACGCTACTGCGCCCCGAAGAAGCGCGGTTGATGCAACCAGAGAAAACGCTCACCGGGTTGTCGCCCGCTGCCCGTCTGGCGCGCGATCACGGTGTGCTGCTGAAGCTGGGTCGTGCGATCAATGCAGCGGGCAGTCTGGAAGCGTTGCAACGACAATTGCTTGATTTCATCTTCGAGGTCGTGCCAGCCGAACGCGGCGCGATTTTGCTGACCGGAAAAAACCGCGAGGAAGTCATTTCCATCTTTGGCCGCAGCAAGCAAGCGATGCTGAAACAACCGATGCAAGTCAGCAGCACCATCGTCAGCCAGGTACGAATGGAACGCGCGGCGCTGCTGAGCAACAACGTCATGGAGAGCCACACCTTTGGCACGGCGCAGAGCCTGGTCGCCTCGCATATTCATTCCATGCTCGCCGTGCCGCTAGTCGTATTCGAGAAACTGATTGGTATTCTCTATCTGGATTCAAGCAACCCGCTGGTACAGTTTGATGAAGAGCATCTGCGGCTGATGACGGCGGTAGCGGGAATTGCTGCCGTGGCAATAGAGAATGTACGACGCTTGGAGTGGCTGGAAGGCGAGAATCAGCGGCTTCAAGAAGAAATTCATCTTGCCCACGATATGATCGGTGAAAGCCCGCGCATGCGCAGCATCTTTCAGACGATTGCCAAAGTCGCGCCTACTGATTCGACGGTCTTGATTCGTGGCGAAAGCGGGACAGGCAAAGAGTTAGTTGCACGCGCCATCCATCGCAACAGCCCGCGCGCGAGCAAACCTTTTGTTGCGATCAATTGTGCGGCATTGACGGAAACGCTACTTGAAAGCGAACTCTTCGGCTATGAGAAAGGCGCGTTCACGGGCGCGATTGCGCAGAAGAAAGGCAAGTTTGAAATCGCCGATGGCGGCACGGTTTTTCTCGATGAAATGGGCGAAATGCAACCCGCGCTACAAGCCAAGCTGCTGCGCGTTCTGCAAGAACATGAATTCGAGCGCGTCGGTGGGACGAAACCGATAAAGACCAATCTGCGCTTGATCGCCGCGACGAATCGTGATCTGGAAGCTGCGATCAAAAACAATACCTTTCGGGCCGATTTGTATTATCGGCTCAATGTCGTTTCCATCACCAACCCGCCGTTGCGTGAGCGCCGCGAAGACATCCCCGCACTCGCACAGTTCTTTACTGCCAAATATAGCCAGAAATGCAAGCGCCCCGTTACGGGGCTTTCTGCGGCAACCATTGCACGTTTGCAAAGCTATGATTGGCCCGGCAATGTGCGTGAATTGGAAAACACGATTGAGCGCGCCGTCGTGCTTGGCTCGACGAATTTGATTCAAGTCGAAGACCTGCCCGAATCCATTCTGGAACAAGAACCTGTAGCAGGGTTAATGACCACCAAATACGAAGACACGTTACGCGAAACGAAAAAGCAGTTGGTGCTGAGGGCGCTCGAACAAGCAAATGGCAATCAGGCTGAGGCGGCAAAATTGCTCGGTATGCACGCGAGCAATCTGCATCGGCTGATTCAGAATTTAAAATTGAAATAAAGTGGCTATTCCTTTTGCTTAGCAAAGTTCTGAGCCGACCCCATTTTCGGCTGCATTCGCAGGGAGTCGGCTCAGTCACTTGCTTGCGATCTTCTTCTTTGCCAATTAGCAGTAAATGTGGTTGTTCTTCATCCACAACAGCCCAAGCCCCGGATTCCCGCCCCAGCCTGTCCGCATCAGATGCGCTTCCACGTAATAGGCGTATTCGTCAAAATTATTTACGGCGGGCTTGCCACCTTGTCCCGTGAACGAGCACATCCCCATCCCCGTCTCCATTACTTGAAAGCTGCTTGAAGCGGGATAGCTGTCACTATCAATTTGCCCCAGGGTCGTGATTGCCCCGGTAGTGAGGTTATAAGCTCGAACATACAAAATCACCCGTGATTGCGGCCCATTATCCAATATCCGCGTCTTAAAAATCGTTCGATTGCCAGACTCCAATCCGCTGGTCGCAGTAATGTTGTAGCGAATGACCGCGTCCGCACCGCTTGCGGCCCAATCGTTCAGAAACACCGCGCCGTTCAAATACTGCGTCAAATCGTAAGCCGTTTCATCCACGGTTCCTGTTGCTCCATTGCACGTCCAAGCGCGTTGTGCATTTGCCTGAGCCGAAGCCATCGTCATCATCAAAACCACGGTCAAAATTCCTGCTGCCATTGTTTTCGTAATCATAATATCCTCCGCTAAATTAACTGCATCCTATTTTTATTTTCTACCTGAACAATCGCTTCGACGAATTCGCTTGCTTGCGTCTCGTTCGAGCCGCCTTCTGTTAGATCAATCCTCGTGCCACGGCGATGGCCGCTCGCCTCTTATCTTCTAAATGCCTGTCAATAAAATGGATAGCTATTCCGATGGAGGGTGATAAAGCTAACCAGCCTCGCCGTTATTAGCGCCGTGGGATTATCACTTTGATAAGCTGATTATCGTTCTGATTATGTGGCTGTTGCGGGTTTCCGCTATTTGTTTCAGAGCAAGGGTGAGCCGAGAGAAAGATCGCCCATTCTTTCAGCGTGCTGTAGGAGAATAATGAAAAGGGCGACGCCCCTTTCATCGCTGGCCGTCAAGGTTGGCCCATTCGCCTGAGGGGATGAAACTCGCCCAATAGTACGGATGCCGCCGCGCCGGATTCTTCAGCATTCGCAATTGCACCTTGTGCAACGCCGCGCTGCGCCCCTCCCCACGCTGCAACCCCTTATAGTAGTCAATCATCAACTCCCGCGTCCCTTGATCCGACACGGGCCACAAACTCATCACCTGCGTTTCCGCGCCTGCCAATACGAACGCGCGGCGTAAGCCATACACGCCCTCGCCATTCTTGACCTCGCCTACGCCCGTGTCACATGCCGAAAGCACCACGAGCTTCGTACCCCACAGATTCAACCCAGCGGCTTCTTTCGCCGTCAGGATGCCATTGTCGGCCCCCTCCTGATGCCGATTGGCTCCGGCCAACATTAAGCCTGAGCGAAGCGAAGGATCAACTAGCGGGCCAGATGATTGATTCATCTCTGAAGATAAAATCGGCAAGCCAATACTGCGCGAACCATTCACCTTATTTTCTACATCCTGTAAGAAAAAACCGTGCGTGGCAATGTGCAGGATGCTGGGTGCGTGGGCTTGTTGCAGCGCGGTCTTGGTGGCGTGCGCCTGCGTCAACACGGTGGCTTGCGGCAGGAGCGATTGCAGCGTTTGGGCTTCGCTTGCGGTGCCGGGCAACGGGTTGAAGTATGCTTGCGAGAAGTCAATGGTGGGCGTGGGGTTAAAGGTATCGGAGGATGGGAGCTCAACCTTTCGACGCGCCACTGTTTCAGATAGAGGCCTTTTGCCAAAGGCAGGATTAGCCACGATGAGCGCGTCACTCCGACTCGCGCGCGGCACTTGCAAGCGCAGCAGATCGCGCCCGCTCGTCAAATAGCTGCATTCATAACGTTCGGTCAAGTAATGATTCTGCTCGTCCACCAGTGCAGCGAAGGGAATCAAATTAAGCATCCCATCGGGTGAGATAAGTAGGTGCTTGGCCCCCCCAACCAAAGAGCGCACAGGTTGCATAACGAGCGCATCGAGTTTGCGTCCCAATCCTTTGACATCTTGGCGTTGCGGAGTGCGAAGGGACTGACGCCAGGCGTGAATGAGACGCTCAATCCGCGTAGCCTTGCCTAGCTCCACCCAGTGCGGCTCGCCTTGCGCTGTGAGCGTATAAGCAACGTAATGCAGCGGGCCATCCTTTTGGGCCTTGGCATCGAAGGTGCGGTAGGTGGCAAACTCAATCAGGGCCGTGCCTGCGGGCAGCGCTGCTTGAATGGCAGCGATGGTGACGAACTGCGTTTGGAGATGAAACTCGGCACTACGGGCACTGAGATCCGCTTCCAATTTATCTGCGTCCTCGGCGAGCTGTTGCAGTTCAGCACGGTATTGGTCAGGTGCTGTATTCCTGGCCCCAGCGAGTGTGAGCGAAGCCAATTGGGATCGAACGTGGGCGAGTTGATCAAAGAGCGGTTGATCCTGTGGGCTGGCGCGGCGGCGCAACGCGGCAATGGCCTCGCTCGCGGCTTCCAGGCCACGGCCTTTACGCCGCAACAGTGTGGTGAACGCCAATTGCAAAGCTTGGACATTGTGTGGCGCAGTTTGTGCGTGCAGCGACAGGATCAAATTGGTTTCCGACTCACAGAGCGCCAGATAAAGAAGCTTCTGGCGCTCGGAACCCGCGACGAGGTTTTGATTAAAATTGAACTCTCGGTTTTCCGCCGTGCGAGCTGCAAATTGGATCGCTGACGAGACTTCTCCGTTCTCGCGGTAAAGCAAAGTGAGATGGTTGAGTGCGTCGGCGACATCCGGGTGGTTGGGCCCGAGTCGCTGCTCCCAAATCGCCAACGCGCGCTGATAAAGCGGCTCCGCCTTTGCGTAGTCACTTTGGGTGCGATAAAGCTCTGCGAGATTATAGAGTGAGATCGCGACATCAGGGTGGGTAGCACCGAGCGATTGCTCTCTGATCATCAGCGCGCGCTGCAAGAGCGGCTCGGCCTTCGCGTAGTTACCTTGCTCACGAGAATGGTCTGCGAGATTGTCGAGCGCGTCGGCAACATCCGGGTGAGGGGAAACGTACATCTGCTCGTAGATTGCCAGCACACGCTGATAAAGCGGCTCGGCCTTCCCATACTCGCCTTTAGCATCATGCAGGTTTGCCAGATTGGTGAGGACCATGGCTACATCTGGATGCTTAGGACCGTATACCAACTCTTTGATCTTCAGTGCGCGTCGCGAGAGTAGTTCGGCCTTCGCATAGTCCCCCATACTGTAGTAAAGCAATGAAAGCATGTTGAGTTCTTCAGCGACCCCTGGGTGTTCAGGTCCCAGTATTTTTTCACTAATGACCAGCGCACGTTGGGAGAGTGGCAGGGCTTTCGCATATTCGCCTTTATCGTCGTAGTGTGATGCGAGGTTGCGGAGTGACAGGGCTACATCCAAGTGTTCAGGTCCCAGTATTTTTTCTCTGATGGCCAGCGCACGTTGGTAGAGTGGCTCGGCTTTCGCATATTCACCTTTCTCTCTGTAAAGCTCTCCTAGATTGTTAAGTGACTCGGCCACATCCAAGTGTTCAGGTCCCAGTATTTTTTCTCTGATGGCTAGCGCACGTTGGTAGAGCGGCTCGGCTTTCGCATATTCACCTTTATCATCGTAAAGCAATGCAAGGATGCGTAGCGATCTTGCAACCTCCAAGTGGTTAGGGCCAAGCGCCGCTTCCCTGAGCTTGAGGCTTTGTTCAGCCAGTGGGAGAGCCTCAGCGAAAAGGCGCTTAGCTCGCAAACGTTCCGACTCGTTAGCCAATCTGAAGGCTTCAACCAATGGGCGGTCGGCGTCGGTTGCCGCTCGTAACTCGGTCATCTTCACTTCATAACGTCCGGTTTTGGCAACCTGATAGCGTAAGCGGATTTCCAGCCGATAGTCCCCGCCACTCTCCGTAACCCACTTCACGGACTCTGGCCCTTGCGCTCCATTTGGTGTATCCATTTCGATCAGCCTTTTGTCGTCCGGCCCATAGAGCGTCACCACCACATCAATGCCGCGTTGCTCCGTGACCAAGTGCAAATATTGCCCCGCCGCTAATGTGATCTGATAAGTATGCGCTTGCCCGCCCGCCAACTCGCGTTCAATGGGCTTCTCCAACTCCAATACACGGGCTTCGGCACTGGCTTCTGCTCGCGGAGGGACAGCTTGTTCAGGCTGCGACTGCTGCGCCACAATAGTGGTGGCTGTTGTCACAAGCAAAAGCAGAACAACAAGCCACGCTTTGGCGAATGATCTTACCGACATAACGACCTCCTACTTGTGAATCAGGTTCATTACGGTGATCAACATCTTGTCTTGTACCGATTGGTTCATTTTGATGACTGCGGGCGCGGGCGCGCTGGGCGGTAGTCCGATGTGGCGTTCGAGCGAATGGCGTTCGGCCAGAGCCAGGCGTTGCCCTAATGCGGCTTCCTGACTGGTGGTTACGGCGGTGTCCGCTCTGGCGACGAGCGATCCCCATGCGGCGGTCTCTGGTTGCCACGCGCAGTCAGCCTTGCCGCCACAATGTGTGACTAAAGCTTTTCCCGTCGGCACGTCTTCCAACGGCGTGCGCGAAATAATCAAATACAAATGTTCAGTGGCGGCGGCTCCCTGCACGGCGAACCAGCGATTTTCGCTGCGCGGTTCGTTGTTTGACGGCACTTCGTACAACACGTGCGCGGCCACGCGATTCTCGCCGTTCTGCAAGCGCGGATTCGGGAAGATCAGTTCTGGTGTGCCATTGTTCTCCGCGCTGAAGATGTACAAATACCCGGAGACTTTCGGCTCGATCATCAACCGCAACCGCTCCCCTTCGTGAAACACCTGCCCAGCGGAAACGCGCACCGGTGTGCCATCGGCTCCCTGCTTGAGAAGGGTATAGCCGAGGCCGACAGGCTCGACTGTGACTGCGTGAGTGGCCTTCGCGAGTGGTTGTTTCCGTTGCGGGGCGGTTCCTTTGCGAGCCGTTTTTGGGGAAGTGTTTTTGCGCGAATTGAAAAAGGCTTCGCGTGTTTGGTCGGCTTCAGCGCGTTTTTGCGCCAGGGCAGAGGGCAACCCAATGACGACGAACGTTAGGCACAATAAAGTGGGGAAAGATTTCATCTTTGTTTCCTTTCTAAGGCTGGCGTTTGATGGGGAGATCAAAGGCGATGACCCCCTTGGCGTTTTGCTGGGCAGGCATTGTGACGGTCATTCCAACACGGTTTTCGGTAGTGGCAGTTTCGCGCCGCGCGTCCTCGGCACCGGCTTGTTGGCGGAAGGCTTCAAATTCCTGTACTTCCGCCGCCGTCAATTTCCGCTCGGCTTGCGCGGCAAAAAAGCTGGGCGTGGTCAGCGGCGTCGGAGAAAAGAGGACGGTGAACGTCGTCGTCTCACCGCGTGGCCCTAAACTCAAGCCATCACACCCCGCTGGCGGAAAGGCATAGTCCGCTTCGGCCCCCAGCAAATTCGTGGTCACACAAGAACCCGGCGTCGGTTGTGCGGTCAGATACGTTGTGAGCGCATTGCCCACACCTTGCGCCACAATGTACAGATAACCGCGTACGGGCGCGATGAAATGAAAGCGGAATCGTTGTCCCATCGCAATTGGCTCCTCTCCGGTGCTGCGCCTGGATCGCCCTGGCGCAGTTTCCACTTCAATGTAATAACGCAACACCGCCACACGGGCTGGCACGGGTATCGTCACTGCCGGTTCCCGATTCGCGGGTGCGGGTTTTCCCCAGCGATATGCAAACCACGCGCCAAGCAACAGCACACCGATCCCCAACGCCAGACGGAGCGCCCACATTTTTCGTGCGTGCGGCGGTTGTACGGGAAGCATCGCTGGTGGTGTTGTGGCGATGGCGGGACGCACCAGCAACGTGTCAGCCTGTGTCGTCTGAAGTATCGGCTCAGGATTGGACAGCGGTGAAGGAGAGGCGAGCGGCGGACTCACGAATCCAACGCCTTCGGTGGGCGGCAAGTCGAACTCCAGGGTACGAGGCTGGTCAAGTGATTTGGTGGAAGCTTCGGGATCGGCCAACGCCGAATTTCGTCGTGCGGCTTGTAACAACCGTTTCATTTCGATGGCCGAGGCAGGCCGTCGTGCAGCATTCTGCGACATTGTCTGTAACAGTACGGCGGCGACAGCGGCAGGGACTTGCTGATTCAATTCGTGCGCCGGACGGAGCGGGTCGGGGTTGTTATTTAACAGCTCTGCTGCGCGCGTGGTTGCCCGGGGCGGCACACGCCCGGTCAGCAAGTGATACAGAGTGGCGGCAAGCGAGTATAGATCGCTGCGCGCATCGGTGCCACTCCCGTCAATCTGTTCCAGCGGCGCATAGCCGGGCGTGAAGCCGTGCAAACTGGGATTGGCTTGCGACATCTCCGCTGCGGCCCCTTTGGCCAGCCCGAAATCCAGCAGGATAATTTCGTCGCGCGGCGTGAGCTTAAGATTTTGCGGTTTGATGTCGCGGTGAATGATGGGCGGCTGGTGCGAGTGCAGGTAATCCAGCACATCCAGCAACTGCTCAGCCCAGTGCAAGACTTGCGTGACAGGAAATGCCCCTTGCCCGTGCAGATCGCGTTCGCTCAATTGTTCCCCTAAATCTTTTCCCGGAATATATTGCATCACGAGAAACTGCCCTTCGCCTTCGGTGAAATAATCCATTACCACAGGCAAAGCCGCATGGCGTAGATGATTGAGGAGTTGCGCTTCGCGCGCAAAAGCTTGGCGATATTGGTCAGCCGTCAGCAGGGTTTCTTTGAGAACGACGGTGCTGCCGAAGCGTTGATCTTTGGCAAGATACACCGCCCCCATTCCTCCCCGTCCCAGCGGATGAAGAACAACATAGCGGTTTTGCAGGACAGTGTCTGCCGTCAGCATGTTCGGCGCTTTCTCAGTGCAGCAAACCAATCGTCAGATCCCGTTGGCTTGCTGCACTGGCGAAGTTGAATGAACGTGTGATGAAGCCTCTTTGTAGTGCGGAAGTTTACCTACGTCAAGAAAGAGAGAAACTGAAGCAGTGAACGAATAACGACCGGCCATCCTTTCTTCTCAGGCACTGGCATCACGAAAAAAGCCGTCCTACCAGTGCGCGGAACACAAAGCGTCAACCAGATCCTCGCTGGCACAAGAAAGCAGAGTTGAAACGCTCCCCTCCATAAAACCGAAATCACCTGGTGTTTGATGTTCTGTGGTTGATGACAAAAATGGAGCGCGGCGTACCGGCATCATCCTGTACCAAAATCCAGTGACAATGCGCGCGGATTTCCATTCCTTCTTTGGTGAACTGATGTAGCTCTGCATACCACGAACCATTCTCATGTGTGGCGCGCGTCGCCATGACAAACGCGGCAGCATCGTGTGGATAGAGCAGTTCACGGATGTTGCGCCCCAAAGCTTCTTTGGCTGTCCATCCATACATTCGTTCCGCGCCTTTGTTCCAGAAAATCACGCGGTCGCTGAGATCACGAATCAGCACGGCATCCTGCACGTGATTGAGCAACGCCGCCAGTTCGCGCAATTGGGCCAGCGCCCAACGTTGCTCGGCAGCGTTGGCAATGCCCTCTACCGGCTCCGTCGTATGCGTGCGCCGCTGGCGGGGTGTTTCCAGGCCACGATGGAGCGTATCTTGTAGTTCATGAAGAGAAACGGGTTTGGCCAAAAAGGCATAGGCTCCTCGGCTCAGGGCTGTGATGCGATCTTCTACCGAAAGATTCGCGGAGGACACGATGACCAGCAGATGGGGCTGGTGCTGTTTGAGTTGCGTCAATAAATCCAGCCCGGAGCCATCGGGCAGTTCGATGTCCAACAATGCAGCCTGTGGGTTTTCCGTGGCAAAGAGATGGAGCGCCGCCGCTATTGTTCCCGCTTCCAACGGCACATGCCCCCATCCCCGCAGCGCCTCTGCCAAGACAAAACGGATGAGTGGTTCATCGTCTACCACCAGGATTTTTTCTGCGGAGTCGTTTGGCATAAGCCTCCTCTTTTAAGCCATACATCTTGGCGGAACGGAAAGATACCACCCCTGCCCCCCCCCATAGCTACGCCAATGCACCTTCATCAGCAAGGATTGTGCCAACAAGCTTGGCGCGTGCAAATGTGGAAATCTGCCCACATTGTCAAGGCAGTGTGCGAATTCGCGCATCGCAGAACTTATGACAGCAATGTTACGGTCGGATTCGGGGATTGTATGCTCCCTATCTTTCCGGCGTCATTACTCGCCGACCCAAAGTTAGCGAGTAATAAACAAACAGGCGTCTATCTTGAAAGTGCCGCCTCATTATGGCTAGCGGTATCGCAGCCTTGCTGCGCATCCTGTTTAGGCTCGGCCTCCTCGACCGCGAGCGGAGTGAATTCTGGCGCTTCTTCGGTCACACAATGATCGAGCAACCATAGAAATTTGCTGATGCGATGAAGCTGGCAGCGATGGGGCTACCATTTTCGCAAACTGACAGAGGGTATTGGTGAATAGATCGGAGTCAATGCGGTTCAAATCAGCCCCGCGTGTTCAGCACGGCGGATGGCTTCGAGGCGGGTGTGGGCATTGAGCTTGCCGAGAATATGCTGGATATGGTTATTGACGGTGGTGCGGCTGATGTGCAATTGTTCGGCTATCGTCTCAGTCGTTGCGCCCTTGGCCATCAAGCGCAGGACTTCTTGTTCACGACTGGTCAGTCGCACCTCACGCGCAGGAGAGCGGGCGGAAGAGACGATAGCCTTAACATCTTCGTCCGGCAGTTTGGTTTCCGTCACGATGAAATCTCGGACAAGTATTTCTAACCGCTTGCGCGTATCAATGGGGCGAATGATATGAATCGCATACGGCAGAGAGGAACTGTCAACGTTCGCTTGCAGGGTGGAAACATTGCACCATTTTCTGCCCTGCGCCGTCTGCACTTGAAGATCAAAATTATTGATATGTTGGCGGCAGCGCACCGCCTGCCTGATACTGCAATCGGGATGACACACCGGCCCGCATTCATCCACACCTTGCAGAATCTGGCCGCAGGAAATGCCCAGGACTTCCTTAGCCGAAACACCGAACATCGCCTCCGCCGCGATGTTCCAGGACACTATCGTTCCTGCACCATCTATGGCGAACGCCGCATCGGCAGTGCTTTCAATCATTTGTTTGAGTTCGTGGAGTTGCATTCGGTCAGCCTCAGCAAAATGACACTTCGTCATTATTATCTGCCGGGTCTCGGAATGTAAAGATTGAGGTCAGAAACATTAGACAGTCGAATCACGCGCTGGCTCCAAAAGATTGAGCAATCCACGATAGCTGCAATGATTGAGAAGATAATTGATGACATCTTTGGCCGTGTAACTGGTTTTGCCCAGGCTCAAGAACTGACGAATATTCACTAGGTCATCACCGCTCGTGACAAGCGGTTGCTCCACGTAGCCATTCTTCCGGCGCTGAGGAAACCCGGCTGTTGCTGCCAGGTTATTGCACAGGCAAGTTCTGCCGACAGTCTCTTCGAGTTGTCCGCCCTTTCGTACATAGTCATCCACGGGTTCCGCCGGACAACGATAGCCCACCCTGCCGTCAGCGCGTTTATACAAATTGCGCAGGCCGCCGAAATCACAAACACGAGGACGCGCTTCATACACTTCCTGTTCTGACATCGTGCCTTCCAGTTGCGCTACTTTGAAAGGGAATCCCGTGGGTGAGACGACAGGGCTGGTGTGGACTTGTGCCTGGCCATCAATCACTTTGCGGAGCAGCTTCTTTTTCAGTCCCGATTCCAGCGCAGATTCGTCACAAAGAGAAAAAGCCGTACCCACTTGGATCCCCGTTGCTCCGGCTTCCAGTGCGTGTTGCAACTGGCTGGGATGACCGTAGCCTCCCGCGAGCCAGAAGGGTAGGCCTAGTTGCTTGATCTTCTCTAAATTCACTTCATCTTTCTCGCCATAAATCGGCTCGCCCTTATGATTCAATTTCATCTCCCCGCGCGGCGGCGCATTGTGTCCGCCAGCGGTCGAGCCTTCGATCACGAAGCCATCCACACGGCCTTCACTGCGTTTGAGCAACGCTTGCGCCAGCACTACGGAAGAGATAATGGGCAGGAAGCGCGGGCGTTTTAGTTGTCCCATTATTTGCGAAATGCCAGGGAAAATCTGCTCCGGGTCGAAGCTGATTCGATAATCATCATCCTTTTCTGCGCCAATAACATTGAGGCGATACGTGACTGGTTCGTGCCTTGCCAACTTGTCCAGGATTCCGGCCACCTGCGTCGGAATGCCCGCGCCCATCAGGACGAAATCCACTCCAGCGAGCATTGCGCCGTAGAGTGATGCCAGACTGGGTAATTGGATTTTTTCGAGCAGATTCAATCCAACCAGCCCCGTATGATTTTCTTTTGCCAGCCAGACTTCAGCAAAGTTGGCGATGGCCGTGAGCTGATCCAGTAGTCGGGGCGGACGAAGGCTATATGCAGGCGGCGTCTTGTACGGTTCGTGCGGCGCTTTCCCGTTGGGGATGTAATAACGACCCAACAGATTCTGTATCGGCGCTGAAAAAGGAAAATGGCGCATCGCCCGCCGCATGTGTCCGGTCAGGTCACCATCCATCAGCCGACTCACCAAGACTCGATTTAGTCCGGTGCCTGAGACGACGCCTAACTGTCCTTGTTGCGAAACCGCCTGGGCCAGCCGCCAGTCAGAAATCGCAACCCCCATTCCACCTTGAATAATGATTGGCAAACTCATGGTTCGGCTCCTGTGTAAAGGTAACGCGTCAGCCTCTTTCATCAGTTATCTTGGCGCGTTAAGTGGCTAGGCAAAAACGATCCAGTCGTTTCATTTTCCATATTCCATTTTTAATTTGTCATTGCTCATTGTTGGGCACCTTGCCCAGGGCAATGGAAAATGAAAGATCTAAAATGGAATATGGAAAATGGAAACCATAAAGCCGGATTTATTTTGCCGACGAACTTATTTCAGCCGCATCTTATCCCTGCTCCACAGTTCTTGTTGTAATACTTCTGTCACAACCAGCCGGAGAATTGGTTCGATTGAAAAGGTGCAATTGGCCTCAGCAGAAGCCTGTTAGCTAGTGCAAAACCATAAAAGGTTCTTTGATAGTTTCAAGATGTGAGAAAATCGGTGCCATGAAAAAGGAACCTATTTTCGTGCGTTCACTGACGGCAGCGGAACAGACGCAGTTGCGTGCTGGGCGGCGTGCAGGGGAAGCCTTTACGCTACGTCGCTGCCAGATTCTGCTGTGCAGTGCCGAGGGGCAGACACCGCGCCAAATTGCCCGCCAGTTAGGCTGTAGCGACCAGACGGCGCGCAACGCCATCCACGCTTTCAACCAACAAGGCTGCGCCTGCTTGCAAGAAGCTTCGTCACGTCCCAAAACAGTGGCCCCGCTTTTTGATGAAGCTAAGTGTGAACGGCTCAAAGCCCTCTTGCATAGCTCTCCGCGCGAGGCCGGAAAAGCGCGTTCCACCTGGACACTCGCTTTAGTGGCCGAAGTTTGTTTTGAGAACAAACTGACCGCCGACTTGGTCAGTGATGAAACCATTCGCACGACCCTCAAGCGGATGGGGGTGAACTGGAAGCGGGCGCGCAACTGGATCACAAGTCCCGACCCGGCGTATGCCCGCAAAAAAAAGCGCGGGATCGTTTGATCCGTTTGGCAGCTACGCATCCGACTTGGGTGCTGGGCTACGCCGATGAAGTGTGGTGGTCGCGCCTGCAACAACCGCACTTGCACACCTGGACGTCGGAGACGCCCTTGCGCCTGGAAGAATTGACGAAACAGCCTGGCGATCCCGATCCCAAGGCGCTGGCCTGTTATGGGCTGTTGCGGACGGATACGAACCAAATCGCTTTGCGCTTTGTCGCGGGGCGTCCGGTGTCGGCGCTGACCATCGCGTTTCTGGAATGGCTGTGCGAACAATTGCAGGCTGAAGGGAAGCAGGCCTTGTTGCTGGTCTGGGACAATGCTAGTTGGCACCTCTCGCAACAGGTGCGTACCTGGCTCAAGCACCATAACCGCGCTGCCAGGCGTGCCGGGAAGGTGCGGCTTTTGCTGTGCCAATTGCCCACGAAAAGTCCCTGGCTCAATCGTATTGAGCCGCATTGGATGCAGGCAAAAAAGCGATTGTCGAGCCGACGCGCCAACTGACAGCGCTGGAAGTGCAAACGCGAGCCTGTGCATATTATGGTTGTGAGTTGTTGCCTCATCTCTCAAATTAGGTTCTTTGGTTTTGCACTAGGCCTAATTATCTTCATCAAAAAAATGATGAATTCCGATTATTGTCTTCCATTTGCAGAAGGTAAATATTGATTGCGGACAAACAAGTCCGTCAGGAGGCTATGGTGAAATGATCTTCTCCAAAGCCACAATTTATGGAATTCGCGCGATGACTCGGCTGGCGACGCAACCTGTCGGCAGCAGTTGCGGGCTGCGTGAGATTGCCACTGCGGAACAGATTCCACCGGATTATTTACGCAAAGTGTTAAGTGAGTTGCGGCGGCATCATCTGATCCGTGCGGCCAGAGGCATTCACGGCGGTTATGCACTCGCCGGAAACCCGAATCAAGTGACGCTGTGGGATGTCTTTCGCGTGCTGGAACCGGAGCCGGAATTGGAATCGTGCCTGCTGGGTCACGATGGTTGCGATGCGCAATCTGACTGCCCGCTTTACGAGGATTGGCAGCAGGTACGAGAAAAGTTGCTCGCTTTACTGAAGAACAAAACCATTTCACAACTCGCGGAAAATTCGCATCACCCGCATTCGCTTCCTGGCAACGCCGCGTAACGCGATTTGCCAAATCGCACTACGACGGCTTCAGGCTGAAAGGGAGAAAGTCATGAAAGTCTGGATAAGGCTGATGTTCATGTTGCTGCTGACTTGCGCGGCGCTCGCACAAGCACCACCACCGCCCGGAGCCGCATTGTTTGAGCAGCGTTGTTACAGTTGCCACAACATCGGCGATGGCAACAAGATTGGCCCGGATTTGAAAGGCGTAACCGAGCGGCGCAAAAAAGATTGGCTGCAAAGTTTCATCCAATCCCCTGCCACGCTCAACAGTCAGGGCGATCCGACTGCGACAGAGTTATTCAAACAGTTCGCGCCCGCCATCATGCCGGATCAAACGTTGACGCCTGCGCAGATTGACGAAATCCTGGCGCTGATTGCCGACCTCTCGCAAAAGAATCAGAACTTCGCGCCCACCGGAGCCGCGTTGAGCCGCGCTGTTGTTGCCTCTGATGTGCAAGCGGGACACCAATTGTTCACCGGCAGCAAGGCGCTCAGCAATGGCGGGACGGCTTGCATCTCGTGCCATTCGATGAAAGACATCGGCGCATTGGGTGGCGGAATGTTGGGGCCGGATTTGACGTTGGCGAATGCGCGCTATCGTGACCCGGAACTCATCTCCATTTTGCGCCATCCGAATTTCCCCACGATGAACAGCGTTTTTGGCGCGCATCCGCTCAGCGATGAAGAAATCGTGCAGCTTTTCGCACTGTTGCAAGACGCCAGGAAAACCGCGCAAACCACGCCCTTCACTTCCGACACCAGCGATTACAAATTCCCGCTGATCGGGATGGGAACGCTGGTGATCGCGCTGGCGGGAATGAATCTGACCTGGAAAAACCGGCATCGCGGCGTGCGCGAAGAAATCGTGAAGAGGAGCAAGATATGAACTGGATCAAAGACCTCATCAGCCCGACCACGCGCTCGTGGGAAGAGTTTTATCGCAATCGCTGGCAACACGACCGCATCGTGCGCAGCACGCACGGCGTCAATTGCACGGGCGGATGCAGTTGGAACATTTACGTCAAGCAAGGCATCGTCACGTGGGAGATGCAGGCGCTAGATTATCCGCTGCTCGAAGACGGCCTGCCGCCGTATGAACCGCGCGGCTGTCAACGCGGCATTTCGTATTCGTGGTATCTCTACAGCCCGATTCGCGTGAAGTATCCATACGTGCGCGGCGCACTGGTTGATCTGTGGCGCGCTGCCCGCAAAACACACGACGATCCGGTCGCCGCGTGGGAGTCCATCGTCAACAACGCAGAAGCGCGAGCAACGTATCAACGCGCACGCGGCAAAGGCGGTTTTCGTCGCGCGAGTTGGGAAGAGATGCTCGAACTGATCTCGGCTTCGTTGATTCACACGATCAAAAAGCACGGCTCGGATCGCGTTGTCGGGTTCTCGCCGATTCCCGCGATGTCGTTTTTGAGCTATGGCGCTGGCTCGCGCTTTTTGCAATTGCTCGGCGGCGTGAATCTCAGCTTTTACGATTGGTATTCCGACCTGCCGCCCGCTTCGCCTGAAATCTGGGGCGAGCAAACAGACGTGTGCGAAGGCGCGGATTGGTACAACTCGAAGTTCATCGCGGTGATGGGATCAAACCCGAATATGACGCGCACACCCGATTGTCATTTCCTCGCCGAATCGCGTCACAACGGCACGAAGGTCGTCGTGCTCGCGCCGGATTTTTCGCAGGTCTCGAAGTATTCTGACCAATGGATTCCGCTGCACGCGGGACAGGACGGCGCGTTCTGGATGGGCGTCAATCACGTCATTCTCAAAGAATTTCACGTCGAACAAGGCAATGAATATTTCCTCAACTACGTCAAGCGTTACACCGATTCGCCGCTGCTGATAAAACTGGAAAAGCAGGGCGATGTTTATGAAGCGGGACGTTTGCTACGCGCCAACAAAATCGCGCGGTATCGTGACGAAGAAAACGGCGACTGGAAATTCCTCGTCTACGATGCGCGCTCGAACGAGGCGCGTATGCCTGGCGGCTTTGTCGGCCATCGCTGGGGCGCAGCGCAAGGCAAATGGAATCTGGAATTCAAAGACGCCAAAGACGGCACAGAGATTGATCCACAACTCACGTTCCTCCAGCAAAGTGATGAAGTCGCGCAGGTCGCGTTTCACGAATTCGGCACGGACAAAATTTTCAAGCGCGGCGTGCCTGCGCGTTGGATTGAAACTGAAAACGGCCCAGTGCTGTGCGCGACGATCTACGATTTGCTGATGGCACAATTCGGTGTGAGCCGCGATTTGCCGGGCGAATATCCGAAAGATTACGACGACCCCAAATACTCCTACACGCCCGCGTGGCAAGAGCAATGGACAGGCGTGAGCCGCGAGACGGTCATCAAATTTGCGCGCGAATGGGCTTCGACCGCCGCCGCAACCGAAGGCAAATGCATGGTCATCATCGGCGCGGGCATCAATCACTGGTATCACAACAATCTGATGTACCGCTCTGCGATTACCGCGCTGATGCTGTGCGGTTGTGTCGGCAAAAACGGCGGCGGGCTGAATCATTATGTCGGGCAGGAGAAACTTGCGCCGGTTGCGCCGTGGAGCACGCTGGCCTTTGCGAAAGACTGGGTTCCGGCTTCTCGTTTGCAGAACGCGCCGTCGTGGCATTACGTTCACACCGAACAGTGG
>JAEUQN010000116.1 GCA_016789725.1 Blastocatellia bacterium
AGATGTAGCTGGCAATGATGTAGCTGTTAGCGTGCGCAAAGGAGAGGCGTATCTGGGCACACGCGACCAATTGTTTGCCAACAGCGCGATTAAGATTGGGGGCAACAAAGTTTATCGTTTGATGGGAGATACCACGCCACAAACAGCCAAGCTTAATTCCAAAGTTTTTGATGCGTTTGACCAGTGGAGCTATTTACAAGCTGAATCATTGGTTGCCGCGAATTATGGAACGTTGTCCAGAACACGCTCACGGGGCGCACTCCTTTCCGGTTGGATTTACGACCCACTTGGGAATCGTTACACGTACATCCCTAGTTCATGGTTATTTGTAACCCCTTATGGATTTGGATACTACCGTCGGTTTGGTGATTGTGATTGGTGTTGGGGGGGATTCTCTTATCCTTATTCATACGGCGGGTATTATGGTGGAACTGGTGGAGCAAACCCGCCTAGCGCGCCAGCACGCGTCACCAATGATGATCGGGTAGGAAGTCGCGGACAAACACAGCGTAGCGTCACTAGCCGTCAAGTCGAGCCATACGCTCGCCCTGAAGTATTTTATCCTGTTGATAGATCCTCGCGGTATGGAGGAAATAACTCGGGTTCAACTTTTGACTCATCACGTCCGACAACAGGCGCGTCATTCCCCTCATCATCAGTGCCTTCGGCTCCAAGCCGTGTGGATCCAGCTCCTTCCAGTGGCGGCGGGGATCGTGGTAGTGGAGGACGTGGAGATACATCACGTAGCACTGGCGGGCGCGGAAACTAACAGCAATTACAATTTCAAGTCAGTGAGCACTGGGCGTCGGGTGAAGCAAGATTCATTCGACGCCCAATGTTTTTGTGTCCGGCGATTGCCTTTTGCCCCTTGATTTGTTTTCCTTTCGATGTGAACCAATTCTTCATTGATCCCCAAACCAAGCTTTTGCGTAGCGGATGGCGAGCAGTGCTTTATTTACTCCTTTCGCCTTTCGCTTTCTTCTTGCTCGCACCGCTATTGCCTCAGACAGGTGCAGAACAAACTGGAATCACCTTAGATTTCGCCACCATCCTCAACTATGTTGTACAGGTAGGCTGGTTACTCATCGCGGCGTGGCTCTGTTTGAAGTATCTGGAAAAACTGCGACTGTCTTCGCTGGGCTTTTCTTTTTTTCGTGGTTGGTGGCGCGAAACGTGGTTAGGATTTGTAATCGCCGGGCTAATGATGATGGCAGTGGTGATATTGCAATCTATCGGAGGCGGCACACGGATAATACTGAATCCATTGTTTTGGAAATCAGTGGAGGGAGTGAAAAACTTCGATTTGATTGGTGTCGGAATGATCGCGCGCGACTTCGGGCTATCATTTGTTTTGTTTGCCCTAGCAGCAGCGTTTGAGGAGTTGTTATTTCGAGGCTTTCCATTTCAGACGCTATTGCGAGGCGGTGTTCCGGCAGCAGTACCCATTATTCTGCTCTCGGTATTTTTTGGCTTAGTGCATCTGGGAAATCCAAGTAGCACGCCATTTTCGACCTTGAACACAATTCTCGCGGGCATTTGGTTGGCAATTGCCTATTTGAAAACCCGCAGTCTGTGGTTTCCAACAGCTCTACACTTAGGATGGAACTGGACGATGGGAACATTTTTCGGACTTCCTGTCAGCGGACTGAAACTGGTAGCGCATCCAGTGCTGCTTTCAACCAGCGAGGCGCCGTTATGGTTGACGGGTGGAAGTTATGGATGTGAAGGAGGAATCGCCGCGACTTTAGTATTGGTGGTCGCAACGATTGTGATTTGGAAGGCAAGCTGGATAACAGTTGCTCCTGAAATGCACCTAACCATCCACTCCTTTGACACAGAAACCCAAGAAACGATTAAATTAGGCTTGATTGAATAGCAATTGTTTATCGCCTACCATCAATATCGCATTGCCCCTCTTGTTAATACTATGGAAAAACAAGTCTTCAAATTAGCGAATACTACTGACCTTACCCCTGGGCAGGCCAAAGCAGTACAAGTCAATGGCACCACAATAGCGCTTTTCAATGTGGGGGGAATCTTTTACGCCATTGATGACGCCTGTCCACATCGCGGTGCCTCGCTGGCCGAAAGTATTTGCAAGAACGGCAAAGTCTTTTGCAGTTGGCATCTCTTCGACTTTGATTTGAAAACAGGCGAGTGCGGTGCAATTCCAGATTTTCCGGTGCGCACCTACGAGCTAAAAATTGAAGGCCAGGAAATTTTTGTGTTTTGCTGATGCGCCATCATTGGTATGACAAAACAGTGTTTGTGATCGCGGCAGTCTTCAATCTTAGCACCGCAGCGATCCTGATTTTCCGCCCTGACTTTGTGCTGGCAAGATTTGGTATTTCCGACCCCATGGCTAAATGGTTAGCGCGATCATTAGCTTCAAGCGTAGCAACGTGGGGCCTAGCGTACGCGCTGATCGTTGTGAATCCGGTGCGATTTCGGGAGTTTGTCCGGCTTGGCATTGTTTCCAAAACATTTTTCTTCACAATTTATGCGGTCGCATTTTTTAGCAATGCGATTGCTTTCCTGGCATTCATCCCCGCCTTAATAGATTTAGTCCTAGCCTTGTTATTTGCTGAATACTGGTGGCGCACCAGAACCTAATCAACAGCAAACAGACGCCAGTTTTGCTCTGCCCCTGCCAACTGATGCAAACCAGAATCGGAAAACCGAAGCCCTGAACCTGCAACCAAATCTTTCACCGTGCCGGAAACCAACACCTGATTGATGCCAGCGAGCTGTGCGATTTGTGAACTAATGTCTACCGCGATTCCGCTTACCCTGTTGCCGCCAATCAAATCGCATTCGCCTGTATGCACCCCGGTTTGAACTGGAATCCCCATTCGTCGCGCTGAGTTGTTGATCGCCGCAGCACAACGAATCGCACGCGCAGGGCCGTCGAAGGTAGCAATCAGTCCGCATTCGTTTAGCTCACTTTCGCGGCCTCGAAACAACTCCACCTCTTTGCGGACGTAGGCATAGTGGCGGTCGAACATTTCCTGCCAGCATGAGTCCTTTTCCATAGCCTCAGGACAATTAGCGATACGCGTATAAAGCACCGTCGCCAGTACGCGGTCATGTTCAGGAGCGTGGCGCATGCCAGTCAGAAACTCTTCGATTTCGTCGAGAATCGCATCTTGATCGCCGACGAACGGCAGGTGATCTATGCCGGGCAATTCGACGAATTTCGCGCCGGGAATGCGTTCGGCCATGTAACGACCTTCTTCCACCCGCAAGGTTGCATCGCCTGTGCGATGCAACACGAGCGTCGGGACGCGGATGCTCGGCAAAATCGGGCGGATGTCAATTTCAGCATTCATCTTCGTGAGCGCTAATGCCGCACCGGGGCTCGCTCCATTGCGCAAATAGGTAGACCACCACTGCCGGAAGCGTTCATCGTGCATCAGGCTCGGCGCGCGGGCTTCGATGCCGATAGGGCCGCCCCAATGTTCGATGATTTCCTTGAAGAAATGCTCACGTTCTTCCGCCGTCGGCCCCCAGGGATAATTGTCGTCTTGCAGGCGGCGCGCATAACTTCCAATCATTACTAAAGCCGACGTACGATCAGGATAGGTCGCTGCAAACAAGCTGCACATAGGGCCGCCTTCGGAAATGCCACATAACACGGCGCGTTCTGACCCGACCGCATCCATCACTGCATGCACATCTTCCATTCGCTGTTCGAGAGTCGGCAACTGATTCAGCGGCACACGATCCGACAGCCCTGTTCCGCGCTTATCGAAGAGAATCAGGCGAGAAAATGACGCCAGGCGATCCAGAAAATATGCGAACGAGGGGTCTTCCCAAAAATAATCCAAATGTGAAACCCAACCCATCACAAATACCAGATCAATTGGGCCGCTGCCCACGACTTGATAGGCAATATTTGCATCCCCACTTTGTACGTACCGCGTTTCCAGCATCCGCCGCAGGGGCGGCAATTGCCGAGGAGGAGGCGCAGAGGGGAGAACCTGTACAGCATGGGGCGGCAATTCGATCACAGGCTGATATGAATTCGCCCGAAGAACCCCTTCCATATCATCGTCTGTTTCTTCAACGATAATCCTAGCTCGTGTTCGTTCACGAATGATAAGACTGGAGGCTTCATTACTAATTTCCTTGACTGGCATCACAAAGCGATACCCTAGTTTGGGGACAGTCTCAATGTATTTTGCCCCTTTCTCTCCTTCGCCCAAGGCCTTTCGCAGAATCGAAATATTTTGAGCGAGATTCGTTTCTTCGACAAAACTGTCCGGCCAAATAATTTCCATCAACTTGTCCTTGCCCATCGCATGGCCGCTGTTCTGCACGAGCAGCAGCAATGTTTCAAATACTTTTGGAGCAAGGGTGATGCTGTGACCGTCCTTTAGTAAAAGACGTTCATTGGGGGCTAATCGGAAGAGACCAAATTCATAAATAGACGACGTGGTCTGAGTCATAAAACCTCCTGCGCTTTTATTTAAGTACTACAGCGTACACATCATCGTTTGTTGAGAAAAAAAGTCATAACGGCCAAGCGACTTTATGTTGCCCGGAGATCAATTCTGTGAGAGTTCCCATCTTATTTTACTGTCAGGAAAATTGGCAGAAGAGTGTGGCGCTTCTTCAAGATTCACAGAGAAAAATCTCAAAAAAACCTCAACCCTGCCTAAAGATTTCGTGGCTGGGTCACACGTAAAGTTAGACGCGTACTGAACAGGTACGTCGACAAGAGGAGGCTAACCGCCCGTTGCCCCTGGCTCGACAACGGGTGGGACGATAAGTCATTCGAGATTCCCAGAAGTACAGCATTTTGTAGTTTCGGGGGAGGCTATGAAATGGAGGCTTTCTGTCATCCCGAATGACTGTCGTTACCAAAGGTCGCGCCTATCTGCATCATTGCCGGAAGATAGATGCGACCGATTCCAGCTTCTTCAGCCAGATACCGCCCCAGACAGGACGCGGAACGATGTTGGAGAAGCTGGATTTCAGATCCGTTTTCGGGCCAGCGCCAGTGACCAGAGTCCAGCCAGCCGAAGTTCGCCGGGCTCCTGACGGAAAAGCGATTTTGCGCATTCACTTAGTTTGCAACGAGGAAAACATTATGAAAACACTATTGAAAACCCAACTACATCGGATTCTCGCCTTAACGGTTGTGACGACTCTCATCACGTTTCTTATGGTTGGCGGAGTTTTGATTCAAGCCGCCTCGAAGAAACGTGAATTCAGCGGCAAACTCACCTTCAAAGTCTGTCGGAAATTACCCAACGGTCAATGGCAGGAAATTGACAAAGGCGAAGGTCCACTGAGGTTTGAAGCCAGTCTGATTGAAGCCGTAGGTGCCAAGCAATTCACCTCAAATTATGTTTGGAACGGTACATCTACCAAAGGCCAGGGGTTTAGTTCGGCGCTACAGGGTACAGGCAAAGTGACCGCCGATTTGACTTCAGGGAAGTTCGATCTGACCTCAGTCCCACTCAGGATCACGTCGGGCGGGAAAACAGTTCTTGCTAATTTTGCCCTGACAACAGAAACAGTGAGCGCGCCAAATGGCGAATCACTGAGTGGCAAACGTGCTCGCATTGTAAATAAGCAGGGCGATATTGCTGTCGTTGGCTTTTCAGTACCTGTAGTTGTCAATCACGAAGAACAATTCACAGGCAATAGAAAACCTGCGGATAAAAAGAAAGTCGTTGAAGAACTCATCTTCATCGCTCGTGCTGAAGGAAAAATCGCCGCCAAGTAATCATCCGCACCTTTAGTCGTTTCGTGCATTGAAGGAGTGATGGCCGCGACAAAGCAGCTCGGCTAATTTTACTTAAAAAAGGAAAGAGCGATGGCATTCAGGCTGAAATCAGAACAAAAGCTGATACTGTGCGCAGCCTGCTTCGCATTTTGGCTTGCACTGTCGAGCCTCTCTTTGTTAGCGCAGGATGCCATGACCGTGACACCGAGCTTTGCCGGAAAAGAATCTGTCGCGCCGACGGAGTTATTGGATTTCAAACTCAACCGCACACTGAAAGAAGAAAAAATCGCCGTGGTCATCGGAGCCACTGATGTGACGAATTTGCTGACGAGCAATGCCGATGGCGTGAGCTATTTGCCCACGCCGTTTGCGTTGCCCGTTGGAGAAATCGAAGTAACGGTGTACCTCGTAACGAATCAAGACGAATGGAGCGAGTTGGCAAAATTCCCGCTACGCGTGGTGGCGGCTCCGGCCAGTCAAGCTTCTCAGGCTTCCCCAAATGGGGCAGCAACTACGACCGATTCCACTGCGCAACCCGAACCCGAAGTCACACGCAAAACGAATTGGACCCCATCCATCACGTTAGGATTCAAATCTCAGGCGGCGGAAACACATTTCCCCGACAGCAACCGCCCCGAACGTCCGACGTTCTTTGACACCACCTTACAGGCCAGTTTGAAAGGCGAATTGAAGCGCGAGAAATTCAGTTCCGACGTGCAATTCGATGTTGCCGGATCGAGCTTTCGCAAAGAAGCATTGCGCTTCGGTGTGATTGGCAACGACGCGCCGCACGTGGATTTGGCGAATTACCTGATGCAGTTCAACGTTGGTCGCAGTCGCTTCATTTCGGGTCACACTTCGTTTGGCAGCAATCGCCACCTCATCAACAGCTTTGCTTCACGCGGACTGACGTTGTCGGTTCCCGTCGGCAGCCGAGATGAGTTTTCTGTCGCGGCGTTGAATGGCACAAGCATTGTCGGCTTCGGCAATTTCTTTGGCCTCAACAACCGCAATCACCAAGTGTTCAGTGCAGCCTGGGGACACGAATTTTTCAAAGAACGTCTCGGCGGTTTGCGCACCGAGGTGAGTTTTATGGATGGCTCGTTGCTGCCATTAACAGGCGTGAATCAGGGCGCGATTACAGATGCCGAAAAAAGCCAGGGTTACGGCTTCCGCGTGATTGCGAGCGATAAATCGCAGCGCGCGAAATTCGAGGCTGGCTTCACGCGCAACCGCTTCACGAACCCGCCTGACCCGCTGCTGAATCAAGGTCGTCAGATCGTGGGCGTGCGGGAAACCACACGCAACGCACAATTCATTGATGCCAGCTACGACATTCTGAAAGACCTTTCAGTCACGAAGTCGAAGAAGGCAACCCTGACCGCTGCCTATCATCACGAGCGCGTTGATCCGCTATTTCGCAGCGTCGCGGCCACGACTCAAGCGGATCGCTTCAATAACCAATGGGATGTCACAGGCAATCTGGATCAGCTCAACATCACGCTGACCCATCAGCGATTTAATGATAACCTGGCCGACATCCCTTCGATTTTGAAAAGCCTAACCGTGCGCAGCGCAGCTTCAATCACGACGCCATTGCAAACGTTCATTGGCTCGGCGGAAAAGCCTTCGCTCTGGCTGCCTCGTGTAGGATTCAATTACGACCGCGTTCACCAATATGGTGCGTCCATTCCGGTGAATGGTGGATTTGAAGTTGATCCCAGCACTGTGCCGAATCAGTTGAGCATCAATCAAGCGTTCACAGCGGAATGGCAATTCACGAAGTTTCGCTACGGCTATCGTTTCAATCGTTCATCGCAAGATAATCGTCAGGCGGGGCGCGAACTCGCGGATTTGTACAACACAATCAACGGCATCACGTTTGGCTTCACGCCCAATCAGCGCGTAGATTTGAACTTCGATTTGAATTCTGAACGCGCGCGCAACACAGAAAACAATCGCACCGATCAAACCTGGCGCTTCGGCTTCAATGCGAATTTACAGGTGACAAAAAACACATCTCTAAGCGCGACGCTTTCGACGCTGAATGCCTTTGATTTGGGGCAAATCAGCGACAACTTCACCAACGAGTTCAATGCTCAATGGACGTGGAAGTTCTTGGCCGGACAAAGACAATTCAAGAAGTTTAGTGGGCAGTTTTTCATCCGCTACGCTAACTTCTTCGTGCGCACGATTGATCGCAGTTTCGATACGAACAATTTAACCAAGAGTCAGACGTTGAATGCGGGGATCAATTTTACGTTTTTCTAACTGACGAGATACGAATGAAATCAAAAGGCAAAAGAGCCATACTTTTTCTTTTTCAGAAAAGGCAGCGCAGCCTTCCGGGCAGACTTTTGCCCTTTGCCTTTTGATATTTGCCTTTTGATTTCGAGAGGTAACCACTGTGATCCGAATATCACTTATCATCTTGCTGCTACTAATCGCGCCACCCTGCTTTGCGCAAACCATCGCCGTCAATCCGAAAGGCGTCAACGTGAACAGTCAGGGCGCGACAACCGTGTTTTTAACGTTTGGTAATCTGCGCGATTATCGCCCAGCGGAAGCAACGTGGTGCGGTGATTTGATTTCTGCCGCGCCAGATCAAGGATTGAAATGCAATCCGGCGTCAATCTATGGACTGTTGCCATCGCGCTATGATCGCAGCCGTCGTAGCGGCAATCAGGCCTACACCGACATTATGTCCATTCCTCCTTCCGTTGCGCGGCGCGCCTATCAAGCGGCAGTAAACGGCGAAGATTCGCGGTTCTTTTATGTGCGTCGTTTTGCCAGCACTACGGGCGGCCCGGATCAGTATGTAGATGTAACATGTCGCCTGACAGGTGGTGGAGCGCGCGTTCCATTTTCATTGACGGATGTGAAGCTGTTGTTTGGCAAAGAGGAATCGCAAGTTCTGTTTGCTGAGGCTGACAAGCCATTGCCCCCGCTGCGCGCGGACATCACATATACAGGAACAGGTCGCTTGAAAGGACGTTGGGAGGTTGTGTTACCGGGTGAAGAATTGCCCGATGAACGCGACTTATTGACCGAGGCAACCTTGCCGTTTGAAGAGCGCGGCTTGCAAAAGCGATATACACAATTGAGCCGCTTCAATCTCTTCCTGCCACCGACAGGACGATATACGTTGCCCGGTCCTGATATTTCGCGCCTGCCGCGCAAAGTCGAAGGAACCTATTTGATTTTATTGCGCATTGAAGCGAGCGATGACCGCGAAGGTGATTCTAATTTGACGACCATCAATGCTGGCCCCGACACGGTTCACAGCGGTGCAGTTGCAGGTTTTTCGCTACCGGTGTTGCGTTATGTAATTGGTGGCATCGGGCAAAACGTGAACGCGATAACGGCAGGATTACAATTGATCTTGCCGCGCGATAACGTGCAACTTGATGCGCGACGACCGATTGACTTCACCTGGGTACAAGTTCCACAGGCTTCGTTTTATGAATTGGAGGTGCAAGATGCGGAAGGCAAAAATCTTTTATTTGCGTGGTTTCGTTCAGGTCTTAGATCATATCGCGCCCCGTCGTGGTTGAAGGAAAAAGCAGAAATTGTTCGTTGGCGCGTCATTGCAAAAGATCAAAATGGAAAGGCTATTAGTGAAAGCGGGTTTCGCTCGCTACGGTTGATAAAGACCAAATAGCACAATACGGCTTCCCTTGTTCTTTGTGAAATAGGCTTTATCGTAGCCAACTCTCTATCCCCTAACTTTGCCCCTTTCGTGAAGTAGTTTTATGGCGACGAAAAGAAGGACAGAAATTATTGTCGAGACAGAACGGGTTATTATTGTCCATCCCCAATCCGCTTCTGTCCGCTCGTGGTGTGGAGCGTGTTCGACCCAAGTCGAAATGGTGACGCCAGAACAGGCCGCAGCAATGATTCAAGTAACGCCGCGCGCTGTTTACCGCTGGGTTGAAGCCCAGCTTTTGCATTTTATTGAAGAGCCAGACGGGCGTGTTTTGATTTGCCGCAACTCATTGTATGGGCAAATCAGCGAAAGCCAGTGAATAGCGATCTTCTGACAACTTCGAGAAGACGCAAGCCCAATAGTGGCTCCTGCCATTGGATATTCTTATTATCGTTTGGGCGCACCTTGCACGGGAACATTCGGAGAGTTGGGCGGAATTGGTGTTTTTTCCGGCGCGACGAGCGGCGCTTCCGGCAAATCTTTCAAGCGCCAATCCTTGAATTGCACTTTCATCGCCGGGCCGACATGGACTTGTACGCCAAGTAATCCTTCCAGCCGTCGCCCTTTCGGATCGTGATCAAAGACCTCGACCGTTTTATGTCCGTCAATGAAATGGACGTGATGATTGCCGCGCACGACAACGTGGTATTCGTGCCATTCTCCGGCAGGAAAATGCTTGATCTTGCCCACTGAACCGACAATCCATTTTTCATTGTTTGGATCAATCACCACGCGCGTACCGGATTGCGCCAGAATGCGGCGACCGCGTTCGTCATACAGCATCCCATCATATTCATCGTTCGTCGTCACGATGTCACATTGATAACCTGTCAGCACATACGGCCCCGCACCAGGAAAGGGTACGCTGCGATATTGCAAACCCGAATTGCCACCTTGTGTGATTTTGACTTTCACCCGCATCTCAAAATTTTTGACTGTGCCGCCACGCCAAACAATAAAACTGTTGGCCTTCAGCGTCCCGTCCGTCGTGCCGGTCAGCGCACCATCTTCCACCGTCCAGTATTTCGGATCGCCCTCCCAATCGGTCAGGTCTTTGCCATTGAAAATAGATTTGAAGCCCGTCGGCTTCGTCATCGCTTTTTTCGGTTTGGGTTGCGCATAGCTTGGAAGCAGCACGAAGCTACTCACGGCTATAAGCAAAGCCAACCAAGATGTTTTTTTAAGTGAACCCATTCGTGTCTCTCTTTCTAAAAATCCTCTTTCTGATCGATGACCACCAATCGCGCGCCCAAATTATCAGCACCAGCCAACTGGAAGTAATCTGGGCCAATGGCAAGCGGAGACCACTCTTGTTCGAGCAGGAACGGCGATAGTGTGATAAAGATTTGGGTACATTGCGAACCAAAGCGCTAGCGCTATTTGGCCTCGCCTTTGGTGACAGTTTCGGCTTCTTCAATGGCTTCGGACAGGGCTTTTAATTCACGCCGTTCGGAGAGTTTGGCTTCCAGCAAACGTAATTGCTCAAGCTGCTTGCGTGCGGCTTCTTTGAACTTGGACAGGGCTTTGGGGACTAATGCATCCTTGCGATCATAGGCATCATCCAGCTTTTCTTCGGCTTCTTCAAGAATGCGTTTGTAATCTTCCAGTAGCTCGGCTTTTGTGCCTGTCGGCAATGGACCCCATTTTTCTTCCTCTTTTTTTGGCTGCTTGAAGTCAGGATTCGTAAGTACCAGCAAGCGGCGATCTGCGGCTTTAATAAAAACCTCAACACGCTTGTCCAGCACTTGGACTTCACGCACCCAATCCACTTCTTTTTCGGTCAAGTGATCACGCGTTTGCGCATTGGCCTGCGAAAGGAAGAGCGTGAACGCAAAAGCGAACGCAAAAATGAGATGGCGTAATTTCATAGCACTACTGACTATCCGGTTCAGAAAGAAATCCGTCGCCGAGCAATAAATTCAAGGCTTGGCGGCGCACCTGGCCTACTAACTTCATTACTTTTTCAACTGTCTCTGAATAATTCACAGAGGTATCCCGTCGAATCGCTTCGAGTGATCGGGATTGCTCGCGGAGGGAAAGTTCCAACGTTTTATGCGCCTTATTACGCTTTGGGACAGCGACCTTCGAGAACTCCCCAACTTCGGAAACCAGTGCAGCATAGCCTATAATTTGTTCATTCGCGCCCGTGTAATCATCGCGGGTTAAATAATCCCGCGCCGATTTCAACCGTGATTCCGCCAAACGCGCGAACGTTTTCATACGGTCGTTCGGGTTATCAGGTTTGCTAATGGCACTGCGTTCTTCGGCTGTTAGCTTGGTTTTCCAGTCATCAGGCGATTGCGCATTGGCTGGAACCATCAACGCGAAGGTAATAATGAAGCTCGCCAACAAAACCAATGAGGCGAGCAATGGAGACTTGCTATCAATCGTATGCCTCATATTTTTTCTCTCTAAATTGATAGTGCCAATGAGACAAGAACTGCCACATTGTGCCACAAGAATTTACTTCTTGCGTTTGATCCCTTGACCTTGTGCAATCTGTCGTTGCAACGATGGAAGGCGAAGTTTGACTTTTTCGATCTCCAATTGTTGCTCTGACGTCGCCAGACTGAGAAATTGCTGATATGCCTTGAGCGCCTGCTCAAAATCCCCAAATTTGTCAAAGCATACACCAAGCAAATAGGTTGTCACAGCGGTTTTTTTCTGCTCCCCGCGTTTTGCCAAATAATCCAGCAACCAGATGTATTCGCGCGCGGCATTGGGGTAATCCTTCAACTCGAATAAGGCAGTCGCAATGTTTGCACGCGCCGTATACATTTGATCGTCTTTAAGCGACTGCGAGAGTACAGGTTTCAAGGTGGCAATCGCGTCATCAAAGCGTTTCAGTTTGACGAGTGCAGATCCAATGCCAAGACGATGATTCAGATTATCAGGAGCGAGCTTTGCCGCCTCCTGATATTGCTCCAGCGCCTTGTCCGGTTGATTGACGACAAGCAGCGTTGCCAATTGCGAACGCAAGTCAGCGCGATTCGGATTGATCTTGATAAGTGCTTCCAGCTCGGCGACAGCGTTCTCCGCCTTGCCCGATTCAATCAGAATTTCTGCCAACGCGGTGCGGGCTTCCTGATTGGAGGGGTCTGCATTGGCAACTTGTTGATAGAGTTTTGTGGCGTCGTCGTATTGTTTGGATGTTCGATAAAGAGCCGCGAGGCGAAACATGGTTGCCGTAGATTTCTCAACGGCGAGCAAGGCCTGTAAATCCGCCGCTGCGCGCGTTACATCATTACGCGCGAGGAAAACCTCCGCGCGATCTCGCAAGGCTTGCGGATTATTTGGCTCACGCTTCAAGGCTTCAGTTAGGTTCGCCAACGCGTCGTCATTCTGCTTACTGCGGAATTGTGCATGACCGAGCAAAGAATAGATCAGCGCGCTATCATCACCCGCCACCATTGCAGCCTTGGCCGCAGCTATAGCCTCGGCGACTTTATTATTAGCAATCAAAACCTGCCCCAGGCCGGAATGCGCGCGTTGATGGTTGGCATCCAATTCAAGCGCACGCCGAAATGCCACCTCAGCATCAAGCAATTGATGAGAGGCAAATGCGATTTCTCCACGTAATGTTTGCGCCTTCGCAGAAACCTGCTTGAGATCAGGTGAGTCGGAAAATTCTTTCAATAGCTCCATCACTTTGTTTATGGAGCTTGTTGCTTCAGGCAGGCGCTGGAGTGAAAAGTAGGCGGCAGCGCGTTGATACTCTGCTTGCCAAAGCGATGAATCCAATTCCAGAGCTTGCGAATACAAGTTGACCGCATCCTCGAGCTTGCCTGCGGCGTGGGCTTCCTGTCCAGCTTCAAACAACGCAGCCGCTTTTTGTGGATTGGCTTCTGGTGTAGCGGGTGCGGGTGGCTTCGCGCGATTGCGTGGCTGTGCGCCAACAACCGTAAGGCCGAGCAACAGACAAGTGAAAACCAAGATTGATTTTGTAAGCACTCGCACTGAAAATACCTCGCTGAATTTGTGGAAGCAAAATCATAGCACAAGTTGCCAAAAACAATCGGCTGCGGCAAAGTAGCCGATTGTTTTTTCGCATTCCTTACTTCAGAAAACTTTGCTTATGAACTTTCGTGGTTTGCTTTTTGATCTGGACGGAACATTGATTGATTCGCGGGCGGATTTGGTTACTTCCGTAAATTTGATGTTGGACGAATTGGGATATGTCCCCTTGCCAGCAACACAAATTATCACTTTTGTTGGCGAAGGCATGCGCCTGCTGATTGAACGAGCTTTGCGTGCGAGCCTTTCTATTGAGCCAGAAGAGTCCCAAATTTTGCGCGCGTTAGAGGTCTATCGCGGAAAATATCGGGAGCATTTGCTGGATCAAACGCAGGCGTACCCAGAGGTAAACGAAACTCTCGAAGCACTGAGCCATTTCCCTAAAGCAGTCGTCACCAACAAACCGCATGAATTTACGATAACGATTTTGGAGGCCTTGGATTTGCATCACCATTTCGTCGCAGTGATCGGCGGTGATAGTTTGCCGGAACGCAAACCCGCCGCCGCTCCTTTACTTGAAGCGGCACGTTTATGCCAGGTTGCGCCCGGTGAATGCTTAATGATTGGTGATACGAAAGTAGATATTCAAGCAGGAAAAGCCGCAGGCCTGAAGACCTGCGGCTTTGTTGGGGGATTTCGGGGAATAAGAGAACTGACCGAAGCCAACGCTGATTTTTTGATCGAACATTTTGGGGAATTGCGGAACTTGCTCAAAGAAGCCTAGAAGCGCCCCGATTCCCTCTTACTGTCTGTTCGCTTCAGTCCCTGACACGTAGTCACATAGCGACAGCAGCGGGCGTAGAATGCGAACGCACCGACTCCTAACCGGCATCAACCCTATCACCGTCTCCTTGTTTTGTTCACATTCTGCCCCCGCTGCTGTCGCAGTCATCGCACAAGTAACACCACCTGACCTCACTACCAGCGTCCTCTGCGTCAAGTGTTGCGCGTAATTGCACCCGTGATCAAATCAATCGCCAGGATCAGGCAATTCGGGGGGAGAATCGAATTGCCTGATCCCTTCACCATCTTCCGGCACCAACCTCTGCGCGCAGCTCGAATTCGCGTTGATGAGCATTTCGCAACAAAATGATTCTCTGATCCAATGCCCGCCGTGTCCACACCAACGCCTCCTGTAACCCTCGCACCTCATCTTGCAATTGCCAAATCGTTTCCTGCACCTTACCGGCCCCCTCGTTTTCCACCGAGTTATAGGAGGAAATAGAAACCACCTGTCCGATGGAAAGATTTTCATTTCGACTTGGCTTTAGCGATGCGCTCACAATATCTGCTCCTTCTCCTACGCCTCAAACCATTCTGGGACTGCACCATTCAAAAAAAGGGTAACTGCTTCGATTGCGGTCAATTTGCCCACCTCGGAGCAGTTACCTGACACCCAGTGAGATGTGCGTGATAACGAGGCAGAGTGTACGCCCTTCAAGGGAAAGCGACTATTCGTAGAACTACGGAATTTCGTCCGTAATTTCCCGTAAATGTAATTGCAAGGAAATGAATGGAAGGCAGTGAGAAAAACTGACCGAGATCACTTTCACCCTATATTGATGGGCTTTTTCTACTCATCAAGAGGTAACACGCCACGTCGAATGGCGTATCGGATCAATTCCGTATGATTACTGAGATTGAGCTTTTTCATGAGGTTCGCTCGATGCGTTTCTGCGGTGCGCGGGCTAATAAACAAACGGTCGGCGATTTCATTATTCGTCAAACCTTCCGCCGCCAACTTCAAAACCTCGCGTTCGCGCGTGGTAAGCGAATCGTAGCTATCCACCGCAGAGGATTCGGCCTTTTGAATATAACTTTCAATTGCGCGCTCCGAGAGTTGTGAACTCAAAAAGCGCCGACCTCCTAACACTTCTCGGATGGCACGAACCAATTCATCGGCGGCTTCATCTTTGAGAACATAGCCGTTCGCACCATTGCGTAAGGCTTCCAGAACATAAGACTCAGTCGCGTGCATAGAAAGGATAATCACTTTGGTCGCGGGTACCCGCTGTCGGACTTGCCGTGCGACTTCCAATCCGGTGAGTCCGGGCATCATCAAATCTACGATCAAAATATCTGGTTGCAAATTTTCGACCGTGCGAACAGCGTCCAATCCATCGCCTGCTTCACCAATGAGACTAAAACCGTTCTCAGCCTCCAACACTGACCGCAGCCCGCGTCGCACGATAGGATGATCATCTGCTAAAACAATCGTAGCCATCTCACTCACCTCAGGTCTCAGGTCGTTTCATCCCACAATGGCAAATGCGCCGTAATGAGAGTTCCCTTCCCGCTTTCCGATTCAATCGTTAATCCCCCGCCTAACAAACGCGCACGCTCACCCATGCCAGCCACACCGCTGGAAGTGTTGGCTTCAAGAGCCGCTTGTGGATCAAAGCCCGCCCCCTGATCTTCAACTTCGACACATAAAATATCCAGATCGGCCCAAACATTAACGCTCACGGTATAAACGCTGGCGTGGCGGGCAACATTCGTCAGGGCTTCTTGTATAATGCGATAGGCTGCGGTTTCGGTCTCTGAAAGGAAACGCTGTCCTTCCAACCCTCTATGCTTAAAACCAACCTGCACTTTAGTTTGTGTCGTGTACCGCTCAAAATACCAAAGTAACGCGGGGAGTAGCCCTAAATCATCCAGCATGCCAGGACGCAGATCCAGCGAGATTTGCCGGACCTTCGACATCAATTCCCCAACCAGTTTTTGTGCTTCCTGCACATTGGCTTGCCCCTCATCCGGTGGCAATCGCAGGCTCATCTCCAGAATTAATTTCAGCCCCGTCAGGATTTGTCCAATCTCATCGTGTAACTCCCGCGCGAGATTTCGCCGCTCCTCTTCCTGAATAGCGACAAGGCGTTTTGACAATACCTGGGTGCGTTCGCGCGCCACAAAGAATTGCTCGAACAAGCGGGCATGATGAAAAGCCGCGCCGACCTGCCGACCAAACGAAGTGTAAAAGGCAATTTGTGCGTCATTGAAGGGGAAGGGGCTAAACAGCACTACAACGCCTTGCATTGCGCCATCGGCCAAGACCGGCACGCCCAAACAACTTTGCCATTCGGGGCGCATTTGATTCAGTTGCAGTTTAAGATACAGCCGATCTTTTTTGATCTCTGCGACCAGAAAAGGCTTGCGAGTTCTGAGAATTTCGTTGGCGGGGTAACTTTGTGCGGGAACATTCGCAAGCTGCGGAATAACCCGATCTGGAAATCCCCAAGTTTCCTTTAATTCAAAGTTTTCCCCTTGCTGATCATAAAGGTAAATACATCCCCCTGACACACCGAGTTGCTGCGACAACTGCTGTTTTAGTAGCAGCAAGACTTCAGTTAGATCAAGCGAGGTGCTAACAGCGGCGGGGATAGAATTCAGGATCGCCAATTCCTGATTCTCGCGCCGGATTTCAGCCTCCATCCGTTGTGTGTCGAGGACCTGTTCGCGCAAGGTTTCAATAGCCTGTGCCAATTCTGTGGTGCGCTCTTGCGTACGCAATTCGACTTCCTGCAAAAGCGCTTGTGCGGCGTCCGGTCCTAACAACACCCATGCGGCTGCCCCTGCGGCGACCTCCCCTAACGCCGTAGAGAGTGATGTCACTTCGGTCAGCGAATTTTTGGGCAATAAATCCCGCGCAGAAGTAAGCGCCGTCGCATCGTTTTCAACTAGCAAAATTTTTCCGATTTGATTACTCATGCAGCGGCTAAGGATTATAGACGCGGCTTGACGATTGAGCTACCTTGCCGCTGCTTTAAGTCGCTTGAGATAATAAATCGGCTCGTCCCTCGCCATCGTTACAGTCACCAGTTCCCAACCTTCCGCCCCCAATTTATCGAGATTCATTTCCAGCGGAAAATGTTCACGGAAACTGCCATCCAGTGAGAGCTTCGCCATTTTATTGTTGCCGGAGCTGGACAGGCTTTGCCGACCGCCGACAAGAACCAGATACTCCCACTCCGCTTTATCCGATTCCTTGTCCGATGATGAACGCTGATTGGCTAAGGCGAGCGTCGCGATGAGCAATACAGCAAAAGCACTAATGAGGAAAATAGATCGTTTCATTGATTGACCTCCCGGTTTCGATTGTAAATGAGTTGTGCTGCGTACAAGTCAAAACGCGATGACAGCTTAATAGTTTCAGAAAGGCTACAGCAAAAAGAAAAAGCGCAAGGATAACTCCCTGCGCTTTCATCATTGAAACTCCAGCGATGTGCTTTAGTTGTTGACCTGAAGACGTGTCTTGGCACGCTCTTTCTTAAGTTCTGCGCGCTCGACATCAATGTTTTCACCGCTGCCAAGCAATCGCTTTTCTGCTCGATCTAACGACGCCTTTGCACGTTCGACATTGATTTCATCCGACTTTTCCGCTACATCGGAAAGTACGGAAACCTTATCACCCAGGACCTCCGCAAAACCGCCGCTGACATGTAACTTCTTCTGCGACCCGCCTTGCCGATATGTCAAAATACCCGTCTTGAGTTGCGTAATCAGAGGTTCGTGATCCGGCAATACGCCCAATTCGCCTGTCAGCCCTGGCAGCACGACTTCGTCCACTTCTTCGCGTAAGGCAAGCTTCTCAGGCGTAATGATTTCGAGATGAATTTTGTTAGCCATAGTATCAGGTATCAGGTATCAGGTATCAGGTATCAGGTATCAAGTGTCAGTAATTGAAACCCGGCAGACCCAACACCGAGTTCCCTTACATTTCCTTCGCACGTTTAAGGACATCGTCAATTGTGCCTTGCAGGTAAAACGCCTGCTCAGGAATGTCGTCGTGCTTACCATCCACGATTTCACGGAAGCCACGAATCGTTTCTTCGACAGAAACCAACACGCCCGGAATTCCGGTGAACTGTTCGGCAACGTGGAACGGCTGCGAGAGGAATTTCTGAATCTTGCGTGCGCGTGCCACCGTAAGCTTGTCATCTTCGGACAATTCGTCAATGCCAAGGATCGCAATGATGTCCTGCAAATCTTTGTATCGTTGCAACACGCGTTTCACATCCTGTGCGCAATTGTAGTGATCTTCGCCAACAATGCGCGGGTCAAGGATACGTGAACTTGACCCCAGTGGATCTACCGCCGGGTAAATCCCCAACTCAGCGATTTGCCGCGAGAGCACAGTTGTCGCATCAAGGTGCGCAAACGCTGTGGCCGGAGCCGGATCGGTCAAGTCATCCGCCGGAACGTAAACGGCTTGCACCGAAGTGACAGAACCTGTTTTGGTTGATGTGATGCGTTCCTGCAATTCGCCCATTTCGGAAGCGAGATTGGGTTGGTAGCCCACCGCGCTCGGCATACGTCCGAGCAAGGCAGACACTTCCGAACCGGCCTGGGTAAAGCGGAAAATGTTGTCCACAAATAGCAACACGTCCTGCCCTTGATCGCGGAAATACTCTGCAACGGTCAAGCCTGACAAGGCCACACGGAGGCGCGCTCCGGGCGGTTCCGTCATCTGCCCATAAACCAGAGCCACTTTTGATTTGCTCAGATCTTCGTCGTTAATGACGTTTCCTTCCCGCATTTCTAACCAGAGGTCATTGCCTTCGCGGGTACGCTCACCAACGCCTGCGAACACGGAAAATCCACCGTGTGCCTTCGCAATGTTGTTGATGAGTTCCATGATCGTCACGGTTTTGCCCACGCCCGCGCCGCCGAATAAGCCGATTTTCCCGCCCTTCAGGAACGGTTGAACCAAATCAATAACCTTAATTCCAGTTGCGAGCATTTCCAGTTCGGTGGATTGTTCTGCAAAGGTTGGCGCGTGACGGTGGATCGGATAGCGTTCGGTATGCGCAACAGGCCCCCGCTCATCTACTGGCTCGCCAATGACATTCATGATACGTCCCAGCGTGCCATTACCCACAGGTACGCTGATCCCGCCACCCGTGTCAATCGCTTTCATTCCCCGTACCATGCCATCAGTCGGCAGCATGGAAACCGCGCGCACACGGCCTTCGCCGAGATGCTGTTGCACTTCACACACCACATCAATGGGTTGTTGCACATCGAAGCCTTCGCTTGTTACACGCAAGGCCTGATAAATCGGCGGCAAATAACCTTCCGAAAATTCTACGTCCACGACCGGGCCGATGATCTGGACAACTTTTCCCAGCGTTCCGCCCCCGTTGCTGTTCGTACTGGTATTGCTCATATCGCTCGCTTGCTCCTTGAAATATTCGCTTGAATCAGACTTAGTTGATGAAACCGTGCTAATTTAAAGTTGCGGAGTGTATCACGGGAAATCAAATTCATGCCAGCGTGTGCTGCGGCATTTTTCAAAATTCACGAGCTGGCGTGATTGACGCCTGCGCGTTGGGTTTGCTAGTATCTCCGCTCTTGCACGGGATTGACAATTTGGGCATATAACTCAGCGGTAGAGTGCTGTCTTCACACGGCAGAAGTCACAGGTTCAAATCCTGTTATGCCCACCAGTTTTCTTGAGAAAGCCGCTTCGGAAATGTCACCGAAGCGGCTTTCTCACTTTCAAATCCAAAGGTGAAGGTCAAAAGTTAAAAGGTCAGCACTTTCTTTTTTATACAAGGGGCGTTGCCTCCGAATCCCACTTTTGCTTTTTGATATTTGCCTTTTGCCTTTTGATTTCATATGAGACATCCATCGTTATTGGATCGCAAACGTGCCGCACTAGTCGTGATTGATATGCAGGAAAAGTTTCGCCCGATCATGGCAAACTTTGACGAAGTTGCGGTACACATCGCGGTAATGGTGCAGGGCTGCCAACTGCTCAACGTACCCATCATCGTAACTGAGCAATATCCGCAGGGCTTGGGCCACACTGCATTAGAAATCAAAGCGCGTTTGCCAGAAACGATAAACCCCATTGAGAAGCTGACATTTTCTAGTTGTGGCGTGCCGGAGTTCGACTTGCAGTTGCGGGAACGACATATCGAGCAGGTTATGCTCGTTGGCATTGAAGCACATATTTGTGTCAGCCAAACCGCACACGATTTGTTGCAGCTTGGCTATCAGGTGCATTTGATTAGCGAAGCGATAGGTGCGCGCTTTCCCCATAACCGCGAAGTGGCATTGGCCAAAATGCAGCGCGCCGGAGCAATTTTATCTTCCGTGGAGATGGCGTTGTTTGAAATGATGAAATCGTCAGATGCGGCGGAATTTAAGGCGGTGCAAAAGTTGATCAAATAACAGCGAAAAGCCCTGATGAATCTTTCGACTCATCAGGGCTTAACGGTAAGCTGTTTGGATTGACTGTGGCGTCACGGCTTGATGCTGTTCGCCAGGAGCCGTGCTGCTTAAGTCGCAGCCACCTCACTGTGATAACTACTCATAAACTGTTAGACCACCTCCTTTCTCAGTGTTAAGCTGCATCTTAAAACTGACATCTTGCGGTGTCAATAAATAATTTTCCAACATCTTGTGGTTTGTGCATGACCAAAGAGGAAGCCCGAAAAGAATTCACAGACCTGCTCGCACGCGGTGAATCAGAGCTTGAATTGGATCGTGCGGCGTTGCTTATTGCGGCAGAAGAATATCCGGCGATGTCCGTCACCGACTATCTGGCGCAGCTTGATGCTCTGTCCGAAGAGTCGCGGCGGCGAATGACTAGGGATGAGATTTTCAACCCGCTGGCTTGTGCGACAGCCCTGGCGTCGCACCTATTTTACGAAGGCCGATTCACGGGTAACAGCAAGAGCTATTTTGATGCTCGCAACAGCTTTCTAAATGATGTCATGGATCGCGGCACGGGCATTCCAATTTCGCTTTCGGTAATCTTTCTTGAGGTAGCACGACGACTTGGTATCAAACTTTTCGGGGTGGGGATGCCCGGCCATTTTCTGGTAAAACTCAGCGAGGATGAAGCTGCGACATACTTCGATCCTTTTAACGGCGGACGCATCCTTACAGAAACGAATTGCCGTGAGATGATTGAAGAGTTGTATAGTGGGCGAGTCCGTTTTGACCCCTCTTTTCTATATGCGGTTACGAAAAAACAAATTCTCAGTCGGATGCTGCATAACCTAAAGAATATTTATACAACCGCTTCCGACTTGAACAAGCTTCTGGGTGTAATTGAGCGATTGCTTATTCTTAGCCCTGATTCAATACCTGACATGCGTGATCGTGGGCTGACGTACTACAAATTGAAAAAATATTCGCGAGCAAGGATTGATCTGGAAATCTATTTACGGCGTTTGCCACAAGCTGAAGACAAAGACAAAATAAAAGAGGTGCTGAATGATGTGCGCCAACGCCAGGCACAGTTGAATTGACCGCCCCAGCCCATCGCAGAATCGCCATTCTGCCTTATAAAAGGTGAGATTCCAGTGACCGAACTTTTTCTTGCCCCACCCTAAAGCCTAGTATAAACTGCCACTTCATCGCCTGTGCCCCCTTCAAATAGAAAAGAGCCAGTAGCAATCCTTGCGAGATCTTCAGGTAAGGATATTAAGCCCTGAGGTAAGTGCAGTATGAGACAAGGCGCTACTGTCATAACCGTCAGAATTCAGAAAATAAGAAAGACTCATGAAAAAATCATGCATGCTCACAACCTCACTGGTCGCACCTTTCGCCTCGTTGCACTCGCTTTT
>JAEUQN010000117.1 GCA_016789725.1 Blastocatellia bacterium
TTGCGTTTAAGGCCTGGGGGGTCAACCGTCACGACATAACCCGAACGAATGCGGGTGAGCAGGCTGGTTAAGGCCGGACGAATTTCATCTGTGGTGCGACACAATAGCGTGGCTCCGCCCGATTCAGCGGCAAGGCGTTCCAGACCGCTTTGATACGCCAGATTCATCGTGTCGCTGCGATACTCCAGATGTAACACAAAGAGAGGAACCGTAAAGGCGCTGAGCGATTCGGACAAACGACTGATGCGCTCCTGCACGACACGGTCAGAGAAACGTCGGCTCAGATCACCAGAGTCACTGGAATTAATGACAGGGTTCAAATAATCTGCACGATAGTTGGCAATTCCGCTGTCCGTGATATAGAGCACCGACAACCGCACCGCTGCTTTCTGCAAAATCGCGGTAGCCAGTTGCGAAACAGGTTCGAGGGTATCAAGCAAGCCCGCTTTGCCATTTACCTGAATGCCGTGAATTTTCTCGCTGAGTAATTTTCGGTCCGCAGTCGGTTCCTGTAAAACAGACAAACCATCCTGCGCCTTCAGCAAACCAATCCAGTATTGCTCATTCAGGCCTTCGACTGCTTCCTGCAATGCGTTGCGAGCTTCATCTACGCGCGTCAAATCAGCAACCGTGTCAAAGACTACCAACAACACCGTACTGCTTTTTGGGTGCTGAAAGTTTTTGATGGCAACTTCTTTATCTTCCAGGAAAACCTTAAAAGATTGTCGTTTGCCATCTTCCCAGAAAGTACCTTCCTCTTTCTCCACCCAAACCGGAATTTTGAGAGGCGTCCTAGCTGGGGCTTCAGGTTTAGTTGGTACAGAAGGCGCAAGTGAAGTTGGTTGAGCCTGCAAAGAAGCGCCCCAAATCAAGACCAAAAGCGAAGAAAACAAAATCTTTTGTCGCATAAAATAAACCACTTGAATCAGGCCCGCTTAGAGATATGGTCTTTCAACCACATCGCAATCAGCTCATACACTTGCCGATTGAATACCAAACCACAATGCGTACCCGACACTTCGATATTATACAAAGGATCGTCATGGATGCACGCCCGCCAATCCACGATGCCATCCGTCTTGGTATAAACCGCGCAATGGGGCACGGCAGCAGCCACATCTTTTTGCAACGCTTTGACAGAAGGGCAAAGGCAAAAACCAGTGAAACAATGCGGGGTGTCCGCGTTTTGTAGCTGTTGCCGCACGCGCCGCCCCAGCCACAATACATACGGATGCGCGCGAATCCCGCGAAACGGTGATGCCAGGGTCAAAACAGAAGCGATCTGCTCAGGCCGCTGGATCGCGGCGATGCGCGCCAACACCCCGCCCAAGCTGTGTCCAATTAAATGCACTTTGCCGTTGGTTTCATCCACAGCTTTTTCAATCGTGGCACTAACCTGCTGCTGCACTTTTTCCAGACAGTCGTTGTTGCGGTCAAGCCCCGAGGGGTAAGCGCGATAGCCAATGCGCTGTAGCCAGTTCGTCAGACAGGCCGTGTAAAGATCGCTGCACATAAAACCAGGAAAGGTAACGATTGCTTCGCCATTCCCCCGAGGGATATTTTCACCCGTCAGCAAAGGCGACGCCCGAAGTTGCAACCATTCGGCAACCAGCCTGACTTCGCGCCAAATCGGGACACGCACAGCTTGCTGATGTTGATGAAAGTTTTCGGTGATCGCGGACATAATTTTGTGGTTTGACACCCTCTTTGCCACTAGCCTACACTGGCGTTCATCAGTTGCTGTAACAGGAACATATTTTTACAGTGACAGCGGTCAGCGGCAAACTATTTATTTTTGGCGAATTGTTTGCGGCGTAGTTTCAAGGAGCGTGACGTGACGATTTCAGGCATTGTGGTTTTTTTGATTGTCCTGGCATTGATGGTGACTATTCACGAATTCGGTCATTTCATCGTTGCTAAAGTCCTCGGGATTCCGGCGGAAGTCTTTTCCGTTGGCTTTGGGCCGCGATTGTTCGGCTTCAATTGGGGCGGCACAGATTTTCGCATCAGCGCGATTCCACTTGGCGGCTACGTCAAATTTCGCGGCGAGAATCTGGAAATGATTCAGGGCAAAAGCGAAGGCTCAGTCGAGGAATTTCTTTCACACGCGAAGTGGAAACGATTTCTGGTCGCACTGGCCGGGCCTGCATTTAATATCTTCACTGCGATTCTGATTCCTCTGGTAGCGATTATGATCGGCTTTCAGGAAAGCGCACAAAACTCTCAACCGATCATCATTGGTCACGTCGTTAAAGACTCGCCCGCCGAAAAAGCCGGGTTGCAGCCAATGGATCGCATCGTCGTTTCGCACGGCATCAAAGACCCGGCGTTCAATGATTTCAAAGTGGATGTGATGATGCATCCTGACGAAGATATTCCGATGACAGTTGACCGCAATGGACAACCGCTCAACGTGATCGTCCGTCCCAAAGCAGACGGAGGCCAGGGCGCGCGCATCGGTATTGAGCCATATCTGAAACAGATTCTGGTAGCGAACGTCAAACCCGATTCTGCTGCCGCCAGTGCAGGTCTCCAGGCCAAGGATCACATCACAGGAATCAACGGACAGCCGCTTCAAACTATGGGCAAGATGTTCGACGCGATCAAAGACAGCAAAGGTAAAGAAACCACGCTGAATATTGATCGCGGGGGGCAATCCATCACGGCTAAAATCACCGTGAACGATCCTGTCAAAAACGATTTGTTTGGCGTTGGCGCAGAGATTCAGCAGGAATCAGTGTTCATTCAGCGCACGGGCATTGGCTCCGCGCTGGGATTTGCGATTGATTACAACTGGCGCATCCTCAAGATGAACTTCGTTGCCTTTAAGCAAATGATCGTCGGTCGCTTATCCGCGCGAGATTCGCTGTCTGGCCCGATTGGTATTGCGAAGATCACCTCTGAAACTTTTGAGGCAGGGGGCTGGGCCGACACCATTCAATTGATGGGATTGTTGAGCCTGAGCCTTGGCATTATGAACCTGCTGCCGATTCCGGTTCTGGACGGTGGGATGATCGTGTTGATTATTGTCGAAGCCTTGCTGGGTTTAGTGGGAATGACGTTAACGATGCGCGTGCGGGAGCGATTTCAGCAAGTAGGCTTTGTTGCACTGATGCTGCTGATGGGTTTCGTTATCTTCAATGACATCGTCAAGATTCTTCCGTTTGGGAAGTCTGCCAATGCCCCGCCTGCGGCACAGTCGGCTCCAACCCCAGGCAAATAAGCCTTGAATAATGACCGGGCGATTTCATCGAGAAGTCGCCCGGTTTTATTTTTGGGTTCAGACCTGTCAAGCCTAATCGCCAAATCCCACCGCACAGCCATTGACCGACCGCATACTTGCGTTTAGAGTAAGCGCCATTCGATTGCGGAAAAATTCAACCTTACACTTGCAATCGCCAAATCGCAGTATTACCGATTCCAAAACGCGGATGTTTTGCACAACAACCCCAACCATCCGCTCATGAAACACAGGAGGATTTGATGTCCCTATTTGCGACGAAGCCCATTGACCAAATCATTGCCGAGGCCCAGGAAACTGGCGAACACACCCTCAAGAAAACGCTCAGTTCTCTCGACCTGACCATGCTTGGCGTCGGAGCCATTATTGGTACGGGAATTTTTGTATTGACCGGGCAAGCCGCCGGGAAACATGCGGGTCCTGCGGTTGTTGTTTCGATGATCCTGGCTGGCATTGTGAGCGCGTTTGCGGCGCTTTGCTATTCGGAATTTGCCGCCAGCGTGCCGATTTCGGGTTCGGCCTACGCTTACGGATACGGCACACTCGGAGAATTTGTCGCCTGGATTATCGGTTGGGATTTGATCTTGGAATATGCCTTCGGCGCCGCCACTGTCGCCGTTGGGTGGTCGGGCTATGTGGTCAGTTTTTTCAAGGATATTGGGATCAATTTTCCAGTGGTTCTGACCAAAGGGCCGTGGGACAAGATAACCTTGGCAGACGGCAGCGAAGTTTCAGGAATCATCAATCTGCCGGGTCTTTTGATCTCTGTCGCCGTCACACTCTTATTAATCAAAGGAATCAAGGAATCCGCCAGCTTCAACTCCATCATTGTTGTCATTAAGGTGTTGGTCGTAGTGCTGTTCATTATCGCTGGTATCGGATATGTCAACTCCAGTAATTTAGGAATGGGTTGTGCGCCAGGAACGCCAGGTTGCGCGGAGTTCATGCCCTTTGGCTTTAGCGGCGTGGTGACCGGAGCGGCGGTTATTTTCTTTGCCTATATCGGCTTTGACGCAGTTTCCACCGCCGCACAGGAAGCACGCAATCCGCAGCGCGACATGCCGATTGGTATTCTTGGATCGCTGGCAGTTTGCACGGTCCTCTATGTGCTTGTCGCAGGAATTATGGTCGGGCTGGTTGATTACAAACTGCTCACCAACGCGGCGGCCCCTATTGCCGTAGCAATAGACGCGGCGTTGCAACAAGCGCAAGGAACAACCATGGGAACCATTCTGAAGGTCTTCCCAACCATTATTAAAGTAGGTGCGGTGCTTGGATTAAGCTCAACGATGGTGGTCATGGTGATGGGGCAACCGCGCGTTTTTTACTCAATGTCCAAGGACGGTTTGCTTCCGACCTGGGCCGCCAAGGTGCACCCAAAATACCAGACGCCACACGTCACAACCGCTATTACCGGGACGATTGTCGCCATTCTGGCAGGCATTGTGCCGATCAGCTTGTTAGGAGAACTGGTCAGTATTGGGACGCTCTTTGCTTTCGTCATTGTCGGCACAGGCATCATCATTTTGCGGAGAACCAGCCCGACGATGAACCGCCCGTTCAAGGTTCCGTTTTCACCTTACATCCCGATAGCAACGGTTGTTTCAGCCGCCTATCTCATGAATAGTCTGCCTTTGGATACCTGGATTCGTTTGATTGATTGGATGTCTATTGGGCTATTGGTGTATTTCGCCTACAGTTATTCTAATAGCAAACTCAATGCAGAAACGAACTCGGCAAATACTTCCAGCGCTGTAGCCAGCTACCAACCGCCCGTGGCGGCGATCATTGCGATCATTGCAACCATCATCCTGACTATCGCTCAGGTTAAGATGGACATGCCAAAAGCAACCTGGCTTGATTACGGGATTCGGCTCTTCTTCTGGGTCGTCGTGGGACTCTTGGTCGCGGTGTTGATGTATGGCAAAAAAGCCTCCGCTGGCAGGCGGAGTGCCCAAGTCAAAAGTATCGGCCTGATTATTTCAGTGCTAAATCTGGTCGCGTGGGCAGGAATTACCTACTGGTTTTTTGTGCATTACACGGAATTGCACGGCAAGTAGTTTCTCAACGTAATAACCTACAACCATTTGGCGGGTGTGCTACCGAACTTCTTATCATTAGCACACCCGTCATTCAAATTTTGCACAACGCGGTGTGTACGCCTCCCTTCTTATTTCCCTGGTTTCTATTGAGATCAAGCGTGTTTCGGAGCCATCAACAACGCACGGAACTGGCTAAAGTATTTTGTTGCAATGTCCTTCTGCCTGTAGTTTACTTTCGCTTACGGCTTATTTCGCCCCTAAAATGAACCCCAAATGATTTGGGTGGAGTGCTTGATGAAATCAAAATTGATCTGGTTACTGCTCACGTTTGTATTGTCGGTCAGCCTTCCGACCCTGGCGCAGGAAAAAGCGAAAGCCACGGTAATTAAAGAAACGGATCAACCGAACACGCCGCCATCGGATGAAGAAGACGCCCTACGCAAAGCGATTGAAAGTTCACGCGGCAACGAGCAGCAAATCATCGAAAACCTTGAAGCGTTCCTGAAAAAATATCCAACCAGCAGTCATCGTGAAGAAATCGAACGTGAGTTGTACAAGATTGTCGAGGGACTTCGTGATCGCAATCGTCAAATTACTTACGCCGAAAAACTCGTCGCCACGAACGACAAAGACCTGGTCAAAATGACGTTCCTGATCTCGGCACTACGCGACCGCAAGGCGTCCGGCGATTTAGCCAAAGCTCTCAGCTATGGCGATAAGATGCTCAAAGCCGTCGAGGATATTTTTGCCAGCCGCGTCAAACCTGCGCGCATGAGTCCCGGCCAATGGGAACAACAAAAAGGCCGCACTTTCGCATCAGTCTATTTGCTGCGCGGACAAATCCATCATGATCTCGGCAATCTGGATCAGGCCGAAGCCGATTTGCTGAAAAGCTACAAACAATCTCCGCTCGCGGCAAGTGTCGCAACCCTGGCGGAGATTGCCGAAAAACGGAAGAATCCAGAGCAGGCGATTGAGTATTATTTGCAAGCCTTCGTTCGCTCTATCGAAGCGACCGAAGGGGTCAGTCGAGATGAAATCCGTCGCAAGCTGAGTCAGCTTTATGCCACCAAACACGGCTCAGAAAATGGACTGGGCGATAAACTGCTCAAGACTTACGATGCGATCACGAAAGATAATGCTGAACGCTTAGCCAGGCTGGAGCCGCCCAATCCGAATGAAAACATCAACGACCCATTACAATTTAAACTCACGAAGCTAAACGGCGGTGACGTTCGCTTAGCAGATTTCAAAGGCAAAGTCATTGTCACAAATTTTTGGGCAACGTGGTGCGGCCCCTGCCGGATTGAGATGCCGGAGTTGGAACGAGTGATGGAAAAATACAAGGATGACAAGGATGTCGTTTTTCTGGCAATCAACACGGATGATGACCGCAACTATGTCGAACCGTATGTCAAAGGCCAGAAAATCAAATTGCCGATAGTCTATGCAAACTATCTGGATGCTGAATACCGCGTAACTTCGATTCCGACCACCATCGTGTTTGATCGTCAGGGGCAAGTAAGCTTTCGACAGGCGGGCTACAATTCCAGAGAAGATTTTGTCACGATGCTGAGCGAAAAAATCGAAGCAGCCAAGAAAAAGTAAGCTTTACGCGATTCTAGTCAGAAAAGCCCTGAACTTGCGTTCTCTCCCCTCGGACAGTATATTGTCGCCGCGCCATTCACGTCGTAATTCCTGATTTCATCATTTGTGTGTTATGACACGAAAGACAAGTCGGCAAGCAAGAGAAGGATCCCCTTCTTGATTTTCCTGCTCAATCCTCGCTGAGCAGATTCTGTCTCAAGCTGTCCTGAATCTGATTGCCGAACAGAAAACGAACGAAAACTATTACCGAACGATCTTTATTACTTAGTTGGGTTGAAAACACTGACAGGCCATTACATCTGCACGGCCTGCAAGAACGAAAAAGCGTTTGTCACGGTGATGTCATAAAAAAGAGACTGTGCGTTGTTACAAACTGCGCGGCCTCCTTCCCCACTCACTCTCCGACAAACCCATTAGAAAAAGATGATGACCCAGCCGCTACCAACCAAGCGACACCTTTTGGCTGTCTTGTTAGAAGACTACTATCACGTAGGTGCATTCAGCTACTTGATTCAGCGTGGTCAGTGGGCGCATTTTGAAGCGCGATTTGAACACAACACGCTGATGGCACTTGACCTGCTGGATCGCTTTCAAGCCAAAGTCACCTTCTTTTCGCTCGGCTGGATTGCCGAACGACAACACGAAATCATCCGAGAAATCACGCGGCGCGGACATGAAATCGCGCTTTATTCCAACCTCGAACTTGCTCGAACCAGTCCGACCGAATTCAGAGACGACATCCTGCGCGCGCGCGACATGTTGGAAGAGGCAGGTCAGGCCAAGGTGGTGGGCTTCCGCGCAGCCCAACGCTGGCAATATAAAACGGCTCAAGGGGCATTAGAAACATTGGCGCAGGAAGGTTTTGCGTATGATGCAAGTATCGTCCCAACCTTAGATGAATTGCGCCAGCACCCAGCCCGACGTTTTGCGCACGAACTTCAATTTGGAACGACGTCACTTCACGAATTCCCTGTTTCGACGTGGAAGATGCCCGGCATTCTGATGCCGATTGCAGGAGGGAATTTCTTTCGTCAGTTCCCGCACACAATTCTCAAACAAGCTGTTAGAAATTGGCACGAATCGTATGATGCGCCGTTTGTTATGTACTTTCATGTGTGGGAATTAGATCGGTTACAACCCCGCATTAACAGTGCTTCGTCATTGACCAAAATCAGACATTATCGAAATCTGGGCAAGATGTACTGGGTTATTGAAGACTACCTCAGGAAGTATAATTTTACTTCTTTTGCCGAACACTTGAACTTAGACACTAAGTTAGAACCCGACCTAATCGAGACGAAGCTACTTAACAAACCTAAACCCATTCTTATAACTTCGCAGGAAACAAACAAAATACCCATTAGTATCGTTATTCCCTGCTTCAACGAAGAGTCCTCTTTGCCTTATTTGGCAAATACTTTGGCCAGCGTAGAAGAAACGCTAAGCGAAAAATATAAGCCCACTTTTATTTTTGTAGATGATTGCAGCAAGGATCAAACCTGGGAATCGCTACAAAAGATATTTTCGCTGAAACCGAACTTTAAATTAGTCAGACACGAGCAAAATCGCGGGGTAGCGGCAGCGATTATGACCGGCATTCATGCAGCGAAAACCGAAATCGTTTGCTCAATGGATTGCGATTGTTCCTACGATCCACACGAACTGAAAAACATGATCCCGTTGTTACAAGGGGATGTTTCAATGGTAACGGCGTCGCCTTATCACGCCGAAGGAAAGGTACTGAATGTTCCAGCCTGGCGCTTGACCTTATCAAAAGGTTCCTCCTTTCTTTACCGGCAAGTTTTGCGCCAGAACCTGGCAACTTATACAAGTTGTTTTCGTGTTTATAAAAAAAGTATCGTTGAGAAGTTACAACTGGAAGAAAACAATTTTCTTGGCGTAGCTGAATTATTAGGCAAGTTAGATTTACAAGGAGAAAAGATCGTTGAGTATCCAACAACCTTAGCAGTGCGATTGTTTGGCTACTCTAAAATGAAGTTGGTAAAAACGATCTTTGGCCATTTACGGCTTCTGTCCCGATTAATGAAGCGGCGAATGGCCTCTCGTAAAACAATTAGTGATAGTTCGCAACAAAATCTGCAAATACGGGATGTTACGATTAAGTAACCCTTCTGTACCTGTCCCAGGTTGCAGTTCATTGCCAGTACATCACGAGATAGAAAAAGCGCTGTAGACTGACCACCTACAGGTTAAGGAAAAGACCAATGACTACTACCGTTCTTCCATCAACGGAAATAATCACTTTGCCTTCGGATCAAGATGCTTCAGGCCGCACCCTGGGCAGCGAAGAAATCGCCGCTATCACTGAAGCTATCCACACGGGAACGCTCACCAGCACCAAAGGCAAGTTCGTCAAAACCCTCGAAAAACGTTTCGCCGAAATGATTGGTGTCAAGCACGCGTATGCCTGTGCATCCGGTTCGGCGGCTGTCCACATTGCTATTGCCGCGATTGATCCTGAACCGGGCGATGAAATCGTCACCACTTCGATTACTGATATGGGGGCACTGACGCCGATTCTGTATCAGGGCGCGATTCCCGTCTTCGCGGATGTTGATCCAAAAACCTGGAACGTCACGGCGGAAACGCTTGAACCGTGCCTGAGTGATCGTACGAAAGCGATCATCGTCACTCATCTTTTCGGCAATCCGTGCGAGATGGATGCCATTATGCAACTCGCGCAATCGCGCAAGATTCCGGTGATTGAAGACACGGCGCAAGCTTTCCTCGCCAAACATCGCGGGCAATACGTGGCGACGATTGGCGACATTGGCTGCTTCAGTTTGCAACAAGGCAAACACATCACGACGGGCGAAGGCGGCATCGTGGTGACCAATGATGACGCACTCGCGCGGCGCTTGTTCCTGCTCATCAACAAAGCGTTTGGCTATGGCGATCCAAATCCCGATCATTATTTCATCGCGTTGAATTACCGGATGAATGAACTGACTGGTGCGGTGGCGTTGGCACAGCTCGACAAATTGCACTGGTCGGTGCAACAACGACAGAGCACCGCAAATCAACTATCCGAATTGCTCGTCGGCGTGCGCGGCATCGAAACGCCCTATGTTGCGCCCGGCAATGCCAGCAGCTTCTGGAAATACTGCTTGCGCGTGGATGGTGATGTCATCCCCGGCGGCGCGGTTGGCCTCGCCAAAAAGCTCAAAGATGAACGCGGTATTTTCTCTGCGCCTCGGTACATTCAAAAGCCTGCGTTTCAATGCCAGGTCTTTGCCGAACAACGCACATTCGGCAACAGTCGCTGGCCCTTCACCCTGGCGCGCCCGGAAGCGGTGGATTACAGCCGCGATAAATTCCCCGGCACTTTCTCTGGTTTAGAAAGCATTCTCGTCCTGCCCTGGAACGAACGCTACACGGACGAACACGTTCACTACATCGCAGATTCGATTCAGCAAGCGGTGAGTGAATTGGCCAACTAAAACAGGAGCAAGAAATGGCAGAAGAGGTCATTCGATTCGGGTTAGTTGGCGCTGGTGGCATTGCCCAGGCTTACGCACAAGCCTTCAGAGATTTGCGGATTGCCCGATTGGTGGGCGTGGCAGATGTCAATGCGGATGCGGCGCGTAAGCTTGCCTCGCAAATAGGCTGTCGCAATTACATTTCGTACGAAGCGATGGTCAGCGAATGGCCGTTGGATGCGGTCATCATCTGTACACCGCCCAGCACGCACCCTGAAATTGCGACGTATTTTTGCAACCGCAAAATCCACGTGCTGTGCGAAAAGCCGCTGAGCATTGACGTCAGCAGTGCCGAACTGATGCTCGACACAGCACAACGCAACGGCGTAAAGCTGACAATGGCGTCGAAGTTTCGCTATGTTGAAGATGTTGTGCGCGCCAAAAGTATCGTCCGTTCCGGCATCCTTGGTGAAATTCTGCTGGTCGAAAACGCTTTCACCTCGCGCATTGATATGTCCGCGCGATGGAACTCGCAACGCGACATTAGCGGTGGCGGCGTATTGATTGATAACGGCACGCATTCGATAGACATCATGCGTTACTTTCTGGGTCCACTGGACGATGTTCAGGTGATCGAAGGCGTGCGCGGTCACGATCTTGAGGTCGAAGAAACGGTGCAAATGTTTGTGCGCAGCGCGGGCGGCGTGCTGGGGCGGATTGATCTTTCGTGGAGCTTCAACAAAGAGCTGGAAAACTATATTCAGATTTATGGAACGAAAGGGACGGTGGTCGTTGGATGGAAAGCATCGAAATATCGTCAGAACAGCAGCAACGAATGGATTATCTTTGGACAAGGCTACGACAAGCTTCAAGCCTTCAAAAGCAATATCGTGAACTTCTGCGGCGCGATTCGTGGCGAAGAGGCATTGCTCGTCACAGCGCAAGATGCGATTGCTTCGGTCGAAGTAATTGAAGCGGCGTACGCCGCACTGGCGCGCAATCAATGGACAAAAGTGAGTAATGGATTGGAGCAGAACTATCTGCGACTCGTGGATCACGAAACGCCTTTGAGGAAAATTGCATGAGCGTGCGTATTCATCCGACGGCGCTCGTTGAAGACAATGTCATTCTCGGCGCAGGCACCAGTATCTGGGACAACGTCCACATTCGTCATTCCAGCACGATTGGCACAGAGTGCATCATTGGCGAAAAGACCTACATTGCCTACGGTGTGCAGATTGGCAACCGCGTCAAGATCAATGCGATGGTCTACATTTGCAACGCAGTGACGATTGAAGACGGCGTGATGATTAGTGCCGGAACGATTTTCACGAATGACCGTTTCCCACGCGCCACCACGCCGGATTTGAAACAGCTTCGCTCATCCGACCCCGACGAACACACGCTGCCCACGCTCGTCAAAGCGGGCGCGACCATTGGCGCGGGCTGTACCATCGGCAATGATTTGAGCATCGGACGATTTGCGATGATTGGGATGGGGTCGCTGGTCACCAAGTCCATTCCTGATTTTCACCTGGCAATCGGGCATCCGGCGAAATCCGTCGGAGCCGTTTGCCGCTGCGGGCAATTGCTCGTGCGATTTACTGACCCAGCGCAAGGCGAGACATTGAAAATTCAATGCAGCACTTGCGAATTACACTACGAAGTTCACAACGAGATTGTGACGGAGTTAGATCCGCCACAGTAAACCTTGCGGGGCGATGTACTCCGCAAGACCAATAACTACTACCGAAAAAAGCATGGATTGCGGAGAAACCGTTTTTCGCAAGACCAATAATAACTACCGAATGAAAGCACAAACCGAAACCTGGGCGGTGGTTGGTGGCGGGATGTTAGGAATGACACTCGCACACCGCCTCGCCCAGGCCGGAAAACAAGTTACCCTCTACGAAAGCGCACCTCAATTCGGCGGCCTCGCCAGCGCGTGGCAAATCGGCGACATCACGTGGGATCGGCATTATCACGTGACGTTGTTATCCGATACGCATCTGCGTTCATTGCTCAATGAACTTGGACTGGAAAATGAAATGCGCTGGGTCGAAACGAAGACGGGCTTTTATACGGACGAGAAGCTCTATTCGATGTCGAACTCTGTTGAGTTTCTCAAATTCCCCCCACTAAACCTGATTGATAAATTTCGTTTGGGCGCGACGATTTTTTATGCGTCCAGAATTCAGGACTGGAAAAAGCTGGAACACATTCCGGTTGCCGATTGGCTCAGAAAACTCTCCGGCAAACGCACATTCGAGAAAATCTGGCTGCCGCTTCTTCGCGCCAAATTAAGCGACAATTACCAACAAACGTCTGCCGCCTTTATCTGGACGACGATTGCGCGAATGTATGCAGCGCGGCGCACAGGATTGAAGAAAGAAATGTTCGGTTATATGTCCGGCGGATACGCGCGCCTGCTGGAACGCTTGGCCGAAAAATTACGAGAAGAAAACGTCGCGCTGAAATTGAATAGCACCGTCACACAAACCACCACGATCAACCATACGATCAAGCTTGAGTTCGCAGACGGCCATCAGGCTGAACACGATCACGTCGTCTTCACCATTCCGAGCAACGTTGCGGCACGCGTTTGCCCACAATTGCGCGAGGACGAAAAACACAAGCTGAACGGTATTCAGTATCAGGGCATCGTATGCGCTTCGGTGCTGCTCAAAAAACCATTGGCTGGATTTTATGTAACGAATATCACCGAAACCTGGGTTCCGTTTACGGCGGTGATCGAGATGTCGGCCTTGGTGGATCGCCAAGAATTTGGTGGACAGTCGCTTGTCTATTTGCCGAAATACTTCGCCGCAGGCGACCCGATCCTGAATCTGTCCGATGAAGAGATCGAAGACAAATTCATCTCCGCGCTCGAACGGATGTATCCGCATCTCAGCCGCGAAGATGTGATGGCCTTCAAAATCTCGCGCGTGCGCAACGTGTTTCCGCTGCCAACGCTTCGCTACTCTGAACAAGTGCCGACAATGGAAACATCATTGCCCGGCGTGTTCATCGTGAATTCATCGCACATTCTGAATGGCACATTGAACGTCAACGAAGGCATCAAATTGGCCGAACACGTCATGCCGAAGTTGCTGGCAGCGACACAAACAACGCCTGCGATCTTGCGGCAAGTGGCTTAATAAACATGCAATCGAAGAAACCAATAGCAAGTCTTTCACTCGACCTCGACAATCAATGGTCGTACCTGAAAACACACGGCGATGCGGGGTGGGAAAGCTTTCCATCGTATCTCGACCTTGTCGTGCCGCGCGTGTTACGGTTCCTGCAAGACTTCAATCAAACGATCACCTTTTTCATCGTCGGGCAGGACGCCGCGCTCGACAAGAATCGCGCGGCCCTTGCGGCATTGGCTACTGCTGGTCACGAAATCGGCAATCATTCGTTTCATCACGAACCCTGGCTGCATTTGTACACCGAGCAACAAATCACGGATGAAATCGCCCAGGCTGAAGAACACATTGAACGTGCAACAGGCCAGCGCACAACTGGCTTTCGCGGACCTGGTTTTAGCTGTTCTGAAACGTTGCTGCGCGTTTTGAAACAGCGTGGATACCAATACGATTGCTCAACATTTCCGACGTACCTGGGGCCGCTGGCGCGCGCGTATTACTTTGCGACGGCCAAGCTCACGCCCGAAGAGCGCGAAAAACGCAAGGCATTGTTCGGCAAATTTTCGGAAGGATTGCGTCCACTAAAACCATATCAATGGCAATTGCCCGGAGGCGAGTTGATCGAGATTCCGGTCACGACATTACCATTATTCAAAGTTCCCATTCACATCAGTTATATCCTGTACGCGAGCAGCTATTCTCCAGCGCTTGCCAAATTATATTTCCGTACAGCACTGCAATTTTGCAAAATTGCAGGCGTACAACCGTCCATTCTTTTGCATCCGCTCGATTTTCTGGGCTGTGATGATGTGAAAGAGTTGGCGTTCTTCCCCGGCATGCAAATGACCGGAGATCGCAAGGTTGCCATCGTCCACGAGATGATAGAACTATTGCAATCAAACTTTGCAGTAACCACGATGAAACAACATGCTGAGGCGATCAAACAATCAGGGCGACTGGAATCAGTCACTCCTGCCAGCCTCAGTTATACCAGTCAAGTCTGACAACCAGTTCGTAATCTAATCCTCATCAAGATTCGGCCTCCTGGTGGAATAAGTCCCGACTTCAGTTCTGTAATGAAGTTATTCGTTAGGAGCGATTATGATAACCCAGGCGTTAATCCCTGCCGCAGGGCGGGGCATTCGTGCTTATCCGAAAACCCAATATTTACCCAAACCATTACTTGAAATTGACGGCAAAACACTTTTACAGCGCAACATCGAAATCCTGCGCGATCAACTCGGCATTCACGACATCACCGTCATTATTGGCTACGAAGGCGAACAGATCATCAGCCGCTTTGGCAGCGGTGCTTCACTCGGCGTATCGCTGCGATATTTAAAATGCGACGAGCCTGACATCGGTTTAGCGCGCGGCATGTTGCTCGCCGAAGAAGTGCTGCAACAACCGTTCGTCACCATTCTCGGCGATGAGTTATACCATCACGCCAATCACCAACAATTGCTCAAACAATTCGACGCAACGACCAAAGCGATTTGCAGCGTCTTGCCGACCAAAGACCTGCACCAGATCAAGAAAAATTATGCGCTAAAAATTCACGATGGTTCTATCGCTTCACTGATTGAAAAACCGCAGACCATCGAAAACAATTTGCTCGGCTGCGGCACGTTCGTCTTCACTCCCGAAATCTTCACGGCGATCAAAAACACGCCCGTTTCACCACGCTCTGGGCGCATTGAGTTAATTGATGCAATCAACTCGTTGGCACAAAAAGACAAGGCGGTTCGCCCGTTTTATCTCGATGGCAAATACTTCAACATCAACACCGTAGACGATTACAATTACGCGCAATACAAAATTCGCGCCGAACGCTTTGCCAACTGCAAAGTCAGTGTCGTGATCCCTGCCTATAACGAAGAGGCGTCCATCGGCTTCGTGGTCGAAGATTTCAAAGACCTGGTGGACGAAGTGCTGGTCGTGAACAACTCATCACGCGACAACACGGCACAGGTCGCCGCTGCTGCCGGTGCGCGCGTCGAAACCGCGAAGCTCATTGGCTATGGCGACACGATTCGTTATGGATTGGATCGTGCGATTGGCGACATTCTGGTCGTCGTCGAAGCCGATCACTCATTCAAATCGCGCGACCTAACCAAGATGTTGGAATACTTGAAAGACGCCGACATGGTCATCGGCACACGCACCACGCGTGAGTTGGTAGAGCAGGGGGCGAACATGCGCGGCCCGGTGCGTTGGGGTAATGTGCTGGTCGCCAAAGGTGTCGAAGCGTTGTGGTGGGGACATCAACCGCGCTTCACCGATGTCGGCTGCACCTACCGCGCGTTGTGGCGCGAAACGTATCAAGTGATTCGTCCCTTACTACACGGCGTCGGCCCGGAGCTTGCGCCCGAAATGATGGTTGCCATCTTGCAAGTCAATAAACGCATCATCGAAGTGCCGGTGTCTTATCACGAGCGCATTGGCGGCGAATCGAAGCATTCGGCAAATTACTTCAAGATTTCGCAAACCGCGCTTCGGATGCTGCGGACGATTCTGCGCCATCGTTTTTCGCGCACGTATCCCAAGCTGGCGCGACAGGTGATCGGTCAACCTATACTTCCTTCTAATACCGCACGATGAAAAAATTAAACTTGTTATTGGCGCTCGTGTTTTTGTTGGGTGCAGGCATTCGTGCGATTGATGTGGGCCATCCCGTAGATCGTCCGTCATGGCGTGAATGCGACGTCGCTGGCATCGCACGCAGCTACGACCGCGAAGGCATGAACCTATTCTATCCCCGCGTAGATTGGCGCGGCAACGGCCCCGGCTATGCTGAAATGGAGTTCCCCGTGTATCCCTGGTTGATCGCGTGGGGTTATCAGTTTTTCGGCTTTCACGAACCCATCGGCAGAATCATCAATTACGTCTTTTCTTTGCTGACGCTACTGGTGTTCTTCAAATTAGCCAGGTATTTATTACCGCCGTGGGGAACGATCACCGCTGCTATTTTCTTCACATTCAATCCGCTGCTCATCAACGTTTCCAATTCGCTGCAACCGGAAGGGCTGATGTTTCTGTGTTATGTGTTGGCGGGCTATTTATTCATTCGATGGCTCGACAATGAATCGAAGTGGTATTTACTGGGAGCCTGTATGGCGACCGCCGCCGCCATCTTAGCCAAAGCGACTGCCGCTCACATTGGCTTGCTCTTCGCGTTATTGCTCTTGAGCAAATATGGATTGGGAGCGATTCGGCAACCACGATTGTGGCTGTTTGGCCTCGGCGCATTATTGCCCGGTGCATGGTGGTACAAACACGCGCATCAGTTCTGGCTGCAATACGGCAACTCGCTCGGCGTGTCGAACGAATATCATTGGGCGGGCCTGGATTTATTCACGAATCCATCGTATCTGCTCGGCATTGCGCGCTCGGAATTGTTGTACGTCTGGATGCTCACGGGTGTTTTTCTCGCGGGCGCAGCGTTGTTCTGGAAATGGCGCGAGAAGCCCGTCAAATATGGCGTTTTCTGGTTTGTGGCAGCGATGGTCTATTACCTGATCGCGGCGCGCACAACCGGCGATCAATGGGCCGCATACTACCACATCGCTTCTGTCCCCGGCGTCGCATTACTGGTTGGCAGCGGCGTCGAAGCCTTGCGACAATTGAAGCCCGAAGCCCAATGGACACGCTTCGCGCGCGTCGCAGGATTCGTCAGTTTGTTGGGTGTCGTAGCGTTGCAAGCGCGGCAAATCACCGTGGATGCCAAACATTGGCAAGCCTCGCCCTTGCGTAGTTGTGCCGAATCGTTTGCGGCCATGATGCCGAAAGAGGAATTGATGCTGGTCACAGGCGGCGTCTGTCGTGACGAAGGTTATCCGGTCGCCTATAACGCGTCGTTTATGCTGTATTGGGCGGATCGCAAAGGATTCAATGTGTGCATCGAAGAACAATCGCTCGAAGCGGTCGCAACCTTCATCAAACGCGGCGCGAAATATTATCTCGCCGCGAAAAGCACCTTCCGCCAGAAAAAACAGCTTGAAGAAGATTTGCGCCGCACCTATCCTGTGCTGGCGGAATGCGACGATTACTGTCTGTTCCAGCTCAAGCCCCACGATGTGAGAGATTGAAGCACCTTCCTACATGACTTTGAATTCAGCCCTTTTCAAATCGGCGGTCCTCCTCATCTCCGCTCTGATTTTGCGTGTGCTGCTCTTTAAAGGCATCGCGCCGGGCGATCCATTTACCTACAGTTCGGCGGCGTGGGACATTGTGCAGGGCCATTGGAATCCGGGGTATTTCTATGAGCAAACGACTCGATGGAGCGTGCTGTTTCCAATTGCGGCCTGCTACAAAATTTTCGGCGTAGAAGAATTCAGTTCGATGCTTTGGCCGCTGCTCACTTCGGTCGGAACTGTTGCGGTCGCGTATTTATTAGCGCTGCATTTGAGGGGCGAACAGGCGGCGTTGTGGGCGGGGATTCTGGTCACGTGTTTTCCCTTGGAAATTATGTACGCGACGCAGCCGATGGCCGATTGCCCGTTGAGCTTTTGGTTGCTGCTGAGTTTGTATTGCTTTGTGCGCGGCGAGACGGCGACAACGGGCAAACGATGGTTCTTTCTATTCAGCGGCATCGCGCTCGCGTTGGCCTATGCGGCCAAGTTTGTGGCAATTCTGATCGCGCCGTTTTTCCTGCTCGTTTTGCTCTGGCGGCGACGCATTGAATGGAATTGGGCGTGGTTGGGCGTGGGCTTTTTGCTGATCTTTGCGGTTGAGTTCATCATCTTTCAGCAAGCGACCGGCAATGGCTTCGCGCGGATGGAATTGATCCTGCACGATGAGGCGTCGCACGCCCCCACGACGGCGGGCGCGTTTCAGGTGCAAAACAGCGTGTGGCTCTACCTGTATTGGATGTTCGTGGATTTTCATTACGTGGGAGCAAGCTTTCTTGCGCTATTGTTGATGCTTTTGCATCGCAGTGTAAAAAGCTGGCGGGCGATCAATACCAGCTTCAATAAAAACCACGGAGAACACGGAGGACACGGGGAACAGATAGCAACCGATACAAGTTCTTTCCCCGTGCGCTCCGTGGTCAAGGCTCTTCGCTTAATTGTGAATCCATCTCAATGCTGGCTTCCGTTGCTATGGGCAATCACATTTCTGATCATTCTGTCGGTCTATCCGACCAGCACAACCCCTTACGTGCCGCTGTACAAAATCGAAGTGTATATGCTGATGTTCAGCGCGCCGTTGCTCGTACTGACGGCGGTTTGGCTGAGCGATTACGCAAGGAAAACGCAATTCGCCGTGATGGCGCTGCTGGTGCTCAGTTCCCTGCCCTTTGCGTATTTGCTGCGCGAAAGTTATCGCGCGCACGGCGACAATGCGCGCGCGATTTGGGCGTTTGCGAAGACACACGCGGATCGTCCATTGTATGCACATCGCAGCGATCAACGGTTCCTGCAATATTTCGATGAATTCAAGCGCAATGAAGCGTATCAAAGCTTTCGCTTGCCCAAACCCGCCGAAGATATTCAACCCACTCCACCGATCCATTGGCAACACACCTATGTCGCCATCAATCACTACATGCTCAGCTATCACCGCGAAGATTCGTATCCGGCTGAAATCACGAATCCGCCCGGCAGTTGGCGCGAGGTCTATCGTTATCAACGCCCTGAGCATTGGTTGCGGCGCGTGATGGCAACCCTGACGCGTCAGATTTCACCCAGCCTCGCAGAACCAATCAATCGCAAGTTTGCAAATTGGTCGCACACACAACCCGTCATTATTTACGCCACGGATTAACGCCACAGGGGAGCAAATGCTTTGTCCTATTTGTCAGCACACGAGTGAAGTTATTTTTACCGCGCACGGCTACGGCATCCGCGATTGTGGAAGTTGTGGGCATCGCTTTGCCGATCTCGCCACCTCACCGCAGCACACGCAGGAGGTGTACGGCGACCAATATTTTCAGGGCGGCGGCGCAGGCTACCCGGATTATCTGGGCGAAGCGCGTATCCTGCGCGATCACGGGCGTTGGTACGGCAAACGATTAAAGCGGCATTTACAACCGGGGACAATCCTGGACGTAGGCGCAGCGGCAGGCTTTGTTTTGCAGGGCTTTGTAGATTGCGGATGGCAAGGCGACGGCATTGAGCCAAACCCAAAGATGGCCGATTACGCGCGCAACGAATTAGGACTGAAGGTGCAATCCGGCGCGTTGGAATCGCTGCAAGCAGACAAGGCTTACGATTTGGTGAGCCTGATCCAGGTCATCGCGCATTTCGCGGACTTGCGGCAAGCCTTGCAGGTCGCCGCAAATGCGACAAAACCTTCGGGATATTGGCTGATTGAAACCTGGAATAAAGATAGCTTTGCGGCGCGAATGTTCGGGCAAAACTGGCATGAATACAGCCCGCCGAGCGTGTTGCACTGGTTTTCGCCGACAACATTGAAAATATTGGCGACGCAATTCGGCTTTCAGGAAATCGCACGCGGCAGGCCATCGAAATGGATCAACGGCGGCCACGCAAAATCACTGGTGCAATACAAATTGCAAAGCGTTCCATTCGGGCAACAGGCGGGGAAGCTACTGAACGTGTTGCCGGAATATTTACCGTTGCCGTATTTGGCGGATGATTTGTTTTGGATATTGTTGCAGAAAAAATAAGCGGAAGGTAGAAAACCACGGGGAACACAGAGTTCACGGGGGAAGAACAAAAGGGACCAGCGCCATTCTTGTTTTTTGATCTCCCCGTGAACTCTGTGTTCCCCGTGGTTATGTTTCTTTTACCTATCGCTATTGCCGCCGAATTTCGCGCACCAAACTTTCCGCGCCATACCATTTCTGCAACGTTTCAAGAATGCCGCTGCTATGCACGCCAACGGCGCGGCTGCCTTCGTTTTCATCAATGTACAAATAGCGGTTCGGCAGCTTCTGAATATTGCTGTCGAAGTTGATGCCGACCAGTTCCCCGTTGCGATTGATGACGGGCGAGCCGGAACAACCGCCAATCGTGTCGGCGGTGTAGACGAAATTGAATGGCGTCGAAAGGTCAAGCGCCGCCTTGCCATTGCGAATGCGAGCGGGCAGGTTAAAGGGCGCTTTTTCGTTGAAGCTAGCGGCGCGCTCGTACAAGCCATAAAACGACGTTTTGAACGGAACGAGCGTTGTGTCTTCTTCGTAGCCCGCAACCGTGCCATACGTAATGCGCAGATTGAAATTCGCGTCGGGGGCAATCGTTTTGCCGTAGACCGCAAAGCGCGCTTTGGCGATGCGCTCGCCCTGGCTTGCGTCAACGGCATCAATCTTCTCTTCCTTCCACACACGCAGCTCGCGGATGATTGGCTCGACCTTGCGCGCCAGCACAAGCAGCGGATCATCAGATCTAGCAATCGCATCTCCAATTGCTTCTGGACCCGCGTCAAATAAGGCTTTGCGTGCATTTGGATCGGCGAGTTTGGTGGTGCTGATGATTTGTTTCGCCACCTCTGCGGGCTTGGCAGTTCCAAGGGTAGCTTTGACGAACGGATCATTTGCGCCGAGCGTTTTCGAGGCTTCCTCCAACCACGCGGCGAGCAGAGCTTCTTCTAATGCCGGGTAAATCGGGGCGGCAGAGGTGAGGTTTGCTTTCACGCCTGCTAATCGCTCATCTCGGAATTCAGGGTAGCGTTTGTCATTCGGCTTGCGCGATTCTTCGGCATAGCGCACGAACAGTGATGCGAGCGTGCCGAGCCGCCCGGCCTCCAGCGTCGAAAACGCAATGCGCTTCGCCATCGCGGGATACGGTTTATAAGCCTTTTCGATTTGTTCCCACGCGTTGCCGTAGGCCTTTTTCAATTCGGCTTTTTGATTGACGGCGGATCGCAGCGCGGCTTCGCTCTCTTCTTTCTTTTTGAAGATACGCGGATTTGCCAGACCGTCCATTTGCCCGCGCAACCGCTTGAGCGAATTTTCCAGCGTGCGTGTCACGCTCGCAGCCTGGCGCTTTTGCTCTGCGCCTTGTGCGGCATATTGATTGGCCGCGTTGAGGCGCGTCGTCCAGACTTGTTTCTGAATCACGTTTCCGGTGTCGCGTTGATATTTCAATTGCGCCAACGTCAGCAAGCGCGCGGTCGAACCAGGATAGCCGGGGACGATCACCAAATCGCCTTCGTTCGCGCCGTTCGCTGACCATTGCAGGTAATGTTCAATTTTCGCGGGCTGATTGTTTTCGTAAACGCGAAAGAACGTGATGTCGAGGTTGTAACGCGGATAGGTGAAGTTGTCGTAATCACCACCGAAGTACGCGATTTGTTCTTCCGGCGAAAATACCAGCCGCACATCGGTGTAACGTTTGAAGCGATACAGCCAATATTCACCGCCGTTGTAAAACGAAATGACTTCGGATTTCAGCCCCGTCTTTTCGGTGGATTCTTTTTCAATCGCGGCCATCGCGGCTTTGCGCTCGGCACTGGATTTCGCGGATTGTACGCGCTCACTTACATTCTCAAACGACGTCAGAACCGTGATGTCTAAATCCGGGCATTTCAATTCAGCCTCGCGGGTGC
>JAEUQN010000118.1 GCA_016789725.1 Blastocatellia bacterium
CCATCGCCCTGAAACTCCAGGTTCAGTAAGTTGTAATCGCAATCAAACACACCCGGCAGGCAAATGCCTTTGGCTTTCCAGCCGCCGCCTACGTTTGGCGTGTAATTGAATTGCTTCCACCAGTTGATGCCGCCGTAGGCGTAGTTAACGATGGTCGGGCTGATGGTCCAGGTGTAATTGACACGATAGCTGTGACTATCCTGTGTGGTGTAGCGGAAATTGCTGACCGTCAGCGGTAAGGTCGGCGGGCCATCCACGCCGGGTAACACTTCGCTGAGTCCATAGTTGTACAGTCCGCTGATTTTGTGTTTTTCCGAAAAATTATGATCGAGCTTCACACTCCATTTCGTCCACGGTGTCAGCGTGCTACCTGTGGCGACACGATAATTGCGATTGACATATCCATAGGTGCCGGGTGCGCCTGCTGCATTTGGATAGACTGATTGTCCGACATGTGCCAAATACTTCGCCGCCAGAGGGCTGATACGATTGGAGCAGATGACGTTCAGCACGCCGTTACAGCTAATCTGATCACGAATGAATCGCGGATTTGTTTCTGTGACCGGTAAGGCCGAATTATAGGCCGGATTCGCCCGTGTAGTGGCCGGGTCATAAATCTTTTGCGGGTTGCCATTCACATCCACCCAGCGGCGGAAGTCTCCCGTGTACATTTCCGGCGTCGGAACCGTAAAGACCTGATCGTTAGCTCCTGAGCGATTACGGAACCATTCGGCAGAACCGAAGAAAAAGGTTTTGTTTGTCCCATTGTAAATCCAGGGGATTCTGACCGGGCCGCCGAGCGAAACACCGTAATCGTGTTGTTTCAGCACGCTGCGTTTGTCTTCAAAGTAATTGCGCGCGTCGAAATAGTTGTTGCGCAAATATTCAAAGACGGTGCCGTGATATTGATTCGTGCCAGACTTGGAGGCGAAGTTCAGGCTGCCGCCTTGCCCGCGCCCGGACTCTGCTTTGAAGCCATTCGTATCAACTGAAAATTCCGTGATGGCGTCAATCGAAGGCGTATTCAGGCTGGCCCATTCGGTGGAACCAAACCGCGCCGTATTGGACGATGCTCCGTCCAGCGTGACGCCCCAGGATCCGCCCTGTCCGCCGCCGAGCGAATACGTCGAATCATAGCCGGGGCCGCCGACGCCTGCCTGCCCGCCGAGGCCGAGTGGTTTGGCTTCGGGCGTGAGCAGGGACAAGTCAAACGGGCTGCGCATCGTGCCTGAGACGACGAGCGGCAATTGGTCAATTTGTTTGGCTGCGACTTGTGAACTGATCTTGGCATTTTCAGTTTGCACTTGTGCGGTGCCGCTGCCAACCACTTCGACTGTTTCGCTGACTGCACCGACCGTCAATGCAATATTGGCGTTGGCTGTACTTCCGGCGACTAAAGCTAATTGGGCGATTTCTGAAACCTTGAAGCCGGTTTTTTCCACTCGAACTTTATATGTTCCAGGGGGCAGTTGGGGAATTACATAAATCCCCTCAGTGTTAGTGGTGGCAGACGAGGGCGCGTTAGTCGCAATGTTGGTGACAATGATGGTCGCGCCCGGAACGGCTGCTCCTGCGCTATCAGTGACCGTCCCGGTAATTGTACCGCGGTCTTGACCAAATGCGAGTACCGATAGCACCATCACGGCGAATAGCGTGACGATGGAAGATCGAATCTTTGTTATCATCTCAACTCCTTTACTTTGCTGCATTAAATACAGGGGAATAGTTAGTAGTGTGCTATTTTCATCCCAGCATGAGTTGTCATCTGTCTCTGTTTTTTAGCTTCACAACCAATCATTAACACGGTCTTCATTCCACTCTGGGGGGAGGGGATTCAAAGTGTCCTGGATGATCAGCATGCAGATGGTAGTTGTTTGCTTCCGACACCAATCCATCAATAATGCTTAGTCCCGGTTATTCCGGCACTGGGGCAACGACTTTATCCAGCAGGATTCTGGTTTTTACTTTCTTTTCCCACCAGTCTACATCCGAACAAACGATCTTCGAATGCGAAAAGGTTTTGGGTTCTACTCCTGTGGAAAAGAGGATCACAAGCCCACGTCCGGCAAGAACGCGCAGACGGATAAAGGAAACGAACGGAAACAGCAAAGCTAATCTATACAGTACGTCTTTTGTAATTTCGATACTACGGTAGGTATACGCCGCCACTTATACAACTCACAGGAATTGCTGACAAGTCTTGGAACGTCACAAAACGTTTGCTAACATAACGTGCGCGGGTTTTTAATTAACCAAACAATAATGTATTTAAAGCACTTATGAGCGATTTGGCAGTAGCCTCAGAGTCGGCGATTACTGTGCAGCATAAACAAGCTGCACTGGATGCCGTTTTACATAGTCATACTTTTGCCAGAGCCGATCAGTTAAAAAGTTTCCTGAAATTTGTTTGTGAGATGGAATTGGCTGGGCGAGGGCATGAATTGACCGAATATCTGATCGGGGTTGAAGCTTTAGGGCGTTCACCAAATTATTCGCCGGGAGATGATTCGGCAGTGCGCAATCGCGCGTTTGCTTTGCGCAAGAAGTTGCAGGAATACTACGAGCATGAGCAGCCGGATTTCCCCTTGCGGATTGAACTCACGAAAGGTTCTTACTGCCCGCATTTTGTTGAGCACCATTCCTCCGATCCCCCGTTGCCGCAACCAGTGCCTGCTGTTTCTGCGAAAGAAGAATTGTTGGTGAGTTCGGTCGCTCCTGACGTTTTGCCTGAAGTAGCTGCCCCGCCTGCCCCGGTTATTTTTACTCGAACCCAGGTTTATACCGCATTTTTGAGCGGTGTGATTCTGACTGCGCTCTGTGCCGGAGTCCTTTACGTTCTCGTGCGACCTAAACTGATGGCTGGAAGTTCTCAAGCTGTGATTGCGCCCATTTTGACAGCAGCCTGGGGGCCGATTCTGGCCCCGAATGCAGACGTGTTGATGTGTGTTGCAAATCCGCCGAGTCTGGCGGTGCATGATCAGGTGCAGATATTTAATAACGACCCTACTGTCCATCGGGCCGCGCCAGATTTGGAAAATTGGATCAAGCCACGATTCCGCACAGCCAGTGGGAATGATTTGTTTTTATCTATCACAACGAATAGCACATATTGGGGCGATTCGCTGGGGGCAATGGCGACGTTGAAAATACTTTCTTATGCTGGATTGACCGCTCATATCCTACCGGAAAAAGTAACCACCGTTTCCACCTTGCGACGGCGCAATGTGATCTTATTTGGTGCGCCTGAATATAGTCCGGCCATTACGCATTTTTTGGAAAAATGCCCGTTATCGGTTAGTTACCTGCGCGGGATTGTTAGTCAGGAAGACGCTTCCAGCCGCCCGCTTCGTTATGCCATTAAACGCGATCAGCAATTCCACGCGACTGAGGTGTATGGTTTGATCACAGTTTTGCCCAGCGAAAGTTCGACCGGCGATCAGCATCGTACGGTGATCTTTTCCGGTGTTAATTCCGCCGGAGCGCAGGCTGCCGCCGAGTTTTTTTCTTCACCTGAAAACCTGCTTGAACTGCAAAAGCACTTGAAGAAAGAGGGCTACGATCACTTTCCGCCTGCGTATCAGGTCGTTGTTAAGGCTGACCCGGATGATAACCTTTTGCTTAGCTTCAAATACGAAACGCATCGCGTGATTTCGGCCCCAACCGGACACTAATCAATTCTCAAAATTGCTATTTTCTGGGAATGATTGGCAACACGATTGCTGACGGATGCTCGGCGTCGTGATAAATCGTTTGCCTGGCTTTTTCCATCCGCGTACTGCCAAACGTTTTCTCGCCCGTATTCAAATTGCGGTTGAAGCGCGGGAAATTGCTGCTGGAAATGTAGACGCGAATGCGATGCCCAGCCTTGAAGACATTGCTCGTCGCCCACAGATCAATCGTATATTTGTAAACTTCATTCGGCTTGATTGGCTCCGGTTTGGCAGTCGAATTGCGATAGCGTGCGCGGATAATTCCATCGCCCAAATAGCGCGAGTAGCCCTTTTCATCCACATCCACAATCATCGCTGTGAAGTCTGTGTCGGCAGCCGACGTGGAAGCATAAATCTCTGCCGTGATGAAGCCTGTGACTTCTGTGTCCTGCGTCAACACAGGCGTCGAGTAAACCAGTACATCACTGCGGGATTCGTTCGGGCTTTGATCCGCCGGCCCCGGAGGCAAGCCGCCGCAACACAACCGCCCGCCAATCGTGCGCACCGGACTCGCCGGATCGTAGTCAAACACATCGGGCTTTTCAGCTTTGGGTATCGTGGTTGAAATCACGCCGTCGCCATTGCTTGAATTCGCGCCTTTCCCGGCGTGCAGGTAATATTTCGTGTAATTCGTCCGCGCCAACGGAAACTCTTTTTCATCGCGCCAGACGTTGTCTCCCAGTACGAAAATCTTGACCGGGGCATCGGACGCAAACTCATTCTTCTTCCCCTTCATCACGTAGTCGTACCATTTCACCACCGTCGCATTCATATCAATCACAGCTTGTTTGCCGAACGTGACGTCACCGATTTTGCCTTCGGGCGAAGTCGCCGCGTGCGCCCACGGCCCCATCATCAGGCGCTGTCCTTGGCGCGCTTCTTCGGTTGGTGCCTGCTTTTGCATTTCGATGAAGTTGCGAATTGAACCGCCCGAAAAGATGTCGTGCCAGCCGCCCGCATGCAAGGCTTTGATATTCATTTTGCCGTAGTGATCAGAAACTTTGACCTTGCGCCAATACTCATCATTCGATTCGTGCTCAACCCAATCGCGGAAGTAAGGCGCGACGTCTTGAGCGCTCGGCACATTGAAGAGGCGATAGTCTTCGACGGGCAATTGCTCCGCCCATTGTGCTGCCCGATTGAGCCTTCCCGTTTTGCGCATAATCGTGTCCAGTACCAAACCCGAAGTCCACGATTCGGCAAACCACTGCATCAACGCGCCGCCTTCGTACGTCCAGCCTTCGTAATATTCCATCGCAGTGACGTACGGAAAGATGCCGACCAGATGCGGCGGTGCAGCCGAAGCCGCGAGCATCTGTGTTGCCCCAACATACGAACCGCCATGCATTCCCACGCGCCCGTCGGAGTATGGCAACGCCGCTGCCCATTCCACCGTGTCATAGCCGTCATTTGCTTCATAGCGAAACGGATAGAATTCACCGTCTGAATCAAATCGCCCACGCGTGTCCATGTGGATCGAAATATAGCCGTGCGAAGCCAAATAAAAGCCCGTGTTAGGGTCTTTGCGATTGTACGGCGTGCGAATCAGCAGCACCGGAAACTTGCCTTCGGCTTTCGGGCGATAAATGTCGCAAACGAGCGAAACGCCATCGCGCATTTTGACGCGAACGCCAGCTTGCACCTGCACCGCATAGTTTTCTTGTGCAGGCGCAGTGGATTGCGCGAATGCAAGCGATGAATACAAAGTAAGAGTGAGCAACAACAGTTTGTGTGTTTTCATAAATCCTCGTTGGGTTTGGAATGCGCAGCAGAATATCGCAGAGATTCAAACAAGCTGCAAACGGTTGCGCACAGTTGTCACGAATGAAAACGACTGCCACAATGCCTTACGGTAAGAAACTGGAAACGATTGGGTGCAGGTGTTCAGAGTTCAAGCTTTAGCTTGGCTGTACGCCCGCACACCGTAAAACCAAGCTGAAGCTTGAACTCTGAACATTAAATACAATGCGTGCGATTCCAACCTTAAAAATCAGCATCTCCGGCGTGCGCGGCGTCATCGGCGCATCGCTCACGCCGACGCTTCTCACCCGCTTTGCACAAGCCTTTGGCACCTACGTTGGCCCGCGCACGATTGTCCTCGGACGTGATACGCGCACGTCGGGCGAGATGGTGCGCCAAGCCGTCATCGCCGGTTTGTTGTCGAGCGGCTGCCGTGTGATTGATCTCGACATTTGTCCCGTGCCGACGGTGCAATTGCTTGTCCGCGAACGCAAAGCACACGGCGGCATTTGCATTACCGCCAGCCACAATCCGGCGGAATGGAACGCACTGAAATTCATCAATGCCGAAGGTTTGTTTTTGAGTCCGGGGCAGGCGCGTGAGTTGCTCGACATTTATCATCAGGGCGATTACACGAAAGTCACGGGCGCGAATATGCGCAGCGTCGAACCGCTCGCAGGCGCGGGCGATGTTCATATCAAGGCGATTCTGAAGGCGGTCGGCGCTTTGCCGAAAACTTCACGAAAACTCAAAGTCGCGCTGGATTCGGTCAATGGCGCGGCTTCGCATTTGGCACCAAAACTGCTGGAATCGCTCGGCGCAGAAGTCGTCAGCATCAACACGACGCCGGACGGTTCGTTTCCACGCGGCGCGGAACCTGTCGCCGAAAACATCGCCGGGCTTTGCCAATTGGTGAAATCGAGCGGCGCGGATGTCGGATTCGCGCAGGATATGGACGCAGATCGGTTGGCGGTGGTGGATGAAACGGGGACGCCGATTGGCGAAGACTACACGCTGGTGCTGGCGACGCGCTACATTCTGAGCCAAACGCCGGGCGCGGTGGTCGCAAATCTTTCGACAACGCACGCGCTTGATCCGGTCGTTGCGCATTTCGGCGGCACATTGCATCGCGCCAAAATCGGCGAAGCGAATGTGACCGAAATGATGCAGGCAACCAAAGCGATTATCGGCGGCGAAGGCAACGGCGGCGTGATTTATCCGCGCATCAATTACTGCCGCGACTCGCAAGTCGGAATGGCGCTGATCCTGCATTTGCTCGCGGACACTGGCAAACCGCTTTCGCAGTTGTTGGCCGAATTCCCGCGCTATCACATCATCAAAGAAAAGCTGGAATGCCCATCGGACAAGATCGCTGAAGCATTGAAGATGATTCGCCGCGACTATGCCGAAAGCGAAATGGATTTGCGCGATGGCGTGAAAGTTTTGTTTGCGAATAGTTGGCTGCACGTGCGTGGATCGAATACCGAACCAATCATTCGCATTGTCGCCGAAGCAGAAACCGAGGCTGCGGCGAGGGAAATCGTCAGCGCGGTTTATGCAAAAGTACGGAAGATTTTAGCCACGAATTGACACGAATTTGCACGAATTGTTTTCAGCCACAGATTTTCACAGATTCACACAGATTGCGTGTCCTACTTAGAAAATAATCTGTGGCAATCTGTGTAATCTGTGGCTCATTCTTCCTGCTTTGAATTCGTGCAAATTCGTGTCAATTCGTGGCTAATAAAAAGGAGTCCAAAACTATGCCGAATTTTGAATCAATGAAAGCGATCATTACCGGCGGCACCAGCGGCATCGGCTTAGCCACCGCCCGCCTGCTGCACGCACGCGGCGCAAGCGTCGTGATGGTGGATGTCAAACCTGCCGAAGAGATGCCGAACGATGAGCGCGCTCATTTTCTGCCCGCCAACCTTGCGCATCCCTCCGAATGTGAAGCCGTCGTCGCACAAGCCGCCAATGCACTCGGCGGCCTCAACGCGCTCGTCAACAGTGCAGGCATTCAACGCTACGGCAAAGCGGACGAGACTTCGTGGGAATTGTGGAACGAAGTGTTGGCCGTGAATTTGAATGCTGCGTTTCTGATGGCGAAACACTGCCTCCCACATTTTCGCGCGAGCGGTGGCGGCGCTATCGTCAACGTCGGTTCCGCGCAATCGCACGGCTCGCAACAGGGAGCCATCGCGTATGTAACCAGCAAACACGCGCTGCTCGGATTGTCGCGCGCACTTGCCGTAGATCACGCCGCCGAAGGCATTCGCACGAACTGCGTTTGCCCCGGCACAGTAGACACGCCGATGTGGCGCTGGTCAGTCGCGCGCGACCCGAATCCGCAAGGGATGATTGACGCCTGTGTCGCTTTGCATCCGATTGGGCGCGTCGGTCAATCCGAAGAGATTGCCGAGGCGATTGCTTTCCTGCTCAGCGATAGCGCATCATTCGTGAACGGCGTCGCGTTTGATGTAGACGGCGGATTGACGGCATTGATTGGCGGCGCACCAAAGGACAACGCTTGATATGGTTGACCCAAAAAGAATGAATACCAGAGTTATTATATGGAGAAGATTGGTGTTGATTGCATTGGTCGGCAATCTGCTCTTTAGCGTGCTGGGATTGCTGGGGAAAGTTCATCGGTTTGGCGAATTAGCTTCGCATTTTCGTGTTCAGTATTTTGTGGTCGCAGTTTTATGTTTACTTTTAGTTTGTTGTTTACGTCAGTGGCGTTGGTCTGTTCCTGCTGCGTTATGTGTACTTCTCAACATCGCCTTGATTAGTCCTCATGTATCATTAAATGCCCAAGCACAAAACAAAGAAACAGGACTGCGTATATTGCTGACCAATGTCTATCACGAGAATAAAAATTACGAGGCATTCTTTGACTTAATTCGTCGTGAACGCCCTGACATAATTGTGACGCAAGAAACTTCTTCCGGCTGGCGTGATGCTTTGAAATCCCTGAACACAGAATATCCATACCAATGTTCTGGTGTGCAAACAGACCGTGATTGGATTTTTTTGTTTAGCAAATTGCCTTTGCAAAATGAACCTTGTAACAAGGGTGGGTTCCCACCTCTCTTGGCAACGATAGTATTTCAATCCAAACAAATTTCTTTACTTAGCTTACATCCTTCGACCCCAAAGAGTGGAAAAGGGTTGCGTAGCAGAAATCAACAATTTGATGCCGTTACTGCGATATTTCAAAACTACAATACACCTAAAATTGTTATCGGTGATCTGAATTCATCAATATGGTCGCCTTATTTTTCAGACCTCGAACAATCGTCTAATCTCTCATCCGTGAGGAAGGGATTTGGTATTCTTCCAACATGGCCTACGTATTTTCCCCCGCTGATGATCCCGATAGATCACTGTTTGGTAAGCTCTGAGTTTCAAGTGCTGAATTGTCGAACCGGACCGAACATCGGATCGGATCATTTACCGCTTATCGTTGATTTAGCTTTAAGGAATTAACACTATGCGCTCGACGAAATATTCCAAATGGTCGTTTGAAAACTGGGACGATCTGAGTCTCGAAGAGTTGATGGATGCACTGTCCGACTTCCTGCTTGAAAGCGGCTTCAACGAACAGATGAAACGCAATATGCGGCGGTGGCGTGGCTGGGATGATGACGATGATTTCAATGATTTCAAGAATCCACAAGACGCGCTGCAAGCGTTGCGCGATGCGATTCGGGAGGCGCTGAAGAATTCTGGCTTGCTCGATCAGGAGCAGTACGATCAGTTGTTTGATGAAGAGGGCAACGCGCGCAACGAGCAGTTGGAAAAGCTGATTGACAAGCTAATTCAACGGCTGATTGACGAAGGCTATTTGAAGGTGCAGGAAGAAGGCGTAACAGAGATGGGCGACGAAGGCGAGGGCGAAAATGACCGCGCGCGCTTTCGCAATCGGCAACAACAAGGCGAGATTGACGATTACAAAAACGTTCGCATCAAATTTGAAGTTACCGAAAAAGGCATTGATTTTCTGGGCTACAAAACGCTCAAGCATTTGATGGGCAGCATCGGCAAGTCTTCGTTTGGGCGACACGATACAAAATTCTTAGCCACTGGCGTTGAAGCCCACGAATCATCGAAGCCGTATGAGTTCGGCGACACGATCAATCTGGATGTGACGGCGACGTTAATGAATGCGATTGGACGCGAAGGTTTGGGCGTGCCGTTGAATTTGGAATACAAAGATTTGATGGTGCGGCAATCGGAGTATCAATCGTCGTGTGCGACGGTCGTAATGTTGGACTGCTCGCATTCGATGATTTTGTATGGCGAAGATCGTTTCACGCCGGCGAAGCGTGTGGCGCTCGCGCTCTCGCATCTGATTCGCACGCAATATCCGGGCGACAGTTTGAAGCTGCTGCTCTTTCACGATTCGGCGGAAGAAGTGCCGCTCGCCAAACTTGGCAGCGTCAAAGTCGGGCCATATCACACGAACACTTGTGAAGGCTTGAAACTCGCGCGCCGCATGCTGATGGCGCAGCGCAAAGACATGAAGCAGATCATTATGATTACCGACGGCAAACCGTCCGCGCTGTTTGTCGAAGGCGATGCGTTTTCCTTGAGCCGCAAAAAAGGCGAAGGCCGCAAGCTCTACAAAAATTCGATGGGGCTTGATCCGGTGATTATTGACGCGACCATCGCCGAAGCCGCCGCCTGCCGCAAATCCGGCATCATCATCAACACGTTTATGCTGACGGACGATTATTATTTGGTCGAGTTCGTCAAAAAGCTCACCGAAGTCGCGCAAGGCAAAGCGTATTTCACGACGACGAATCGCTTGGGCGAATACGTGATGATGGATTTTATAGCACGGAAGACGCGGCGAGTGAAGTGAATGTTTGGATAAAGTTTAGAAAGATATGTAATGGCAAAGAATGAAAGACAAAAGCAATTTATCCTTAAATGGTATGAGCGCGCCTTTGAGACAAACGATGAATTCGATGCGTTTTTCTGTTTCTGGGTATCACTTGTTGTAGCCGCGCAAATTTATTCATCTAGCAATTTTGACAATGAAACCGACAGAGAAAAAGTCAAAAAATATTTTCGTGTGAACAAAGACGAAATTCTTTCTTTGCTATATGAACACAAAGACAACATGGTTCGATTTGCGTTGCGGAGAGGCGCTCAAAACAACACCCCAATGCTTGATGCAAGCGGTCATCTGAAAGACAAATTCACACAGTTGTCTGCTTATTTTTTAGGCACTCAACAACTATCAGACGATCTGGTTGTTTCGTATACGGCTGAATTATTTAATAAAGTCCGCAACAACGTTTTTCATGGGGGCAAAATGTATGATGAGCAATCTGACATAGAAATACTTGAAATTGTAAATCCGATCCTTGATTCAATTTTGCAGAAATGTGAAAAAGTTACAGTTGACCAATCGTGACTTATCCATTCACTTGATAAGCAGAGTGAAGCCTGACATTTGAGTTATGAAGAAGAAAAAAGTTGAAGTGGATGATGATCTCCTTCCACATTATGATTTTGCAAATATGCCTATCATTGAGCGTGGGCTAGGGCATTATTTGAAATCTGATGCAGAACAGGACGATCACTTTCCAGAGCCAAAAACAGAACTCGGAAAGAAGTTGATTGCGCACGCCAAGCGAATCAGAGAATCGGGGGCGAAGTTACTTTCTATCGAAGAAATTGAAGAACATCTCGGTCGCAAACTCGGCGATATTGCCACCAAACTCAAACAACATAAAACTGACTAAATTATTCGATGAAACCCCTAAAAATCGGCATCACAGGCGTGCGCGGCATCGTGGGCGAAACGCTCACGCCGGAACTGATTGTCGAATTCGCGCAAGCGTTCGGCACGTATCTCGACGGCGGCAGAATTCTGATTTGCCGGGACACGCGGCCTTCGGGATTGATGGTACGCTCGGCTGTGCTGGCGGGCTTGTTGGCGGCGGGTTGCGAAGTCATTGACCTCGGTATTTGTCCGACGCCGAGCTTGCAATTGGCGATTGAAAACTTGCAGGCGAGCGGAGGCATTTCGATTACGGCGGGGCATAATCCGGCGAACTGGAATGCGCTGAAATTTGTGCGCGGCGATGGGTTGTATTTGAATGCGACGCAGGCTGAAGAATTGCTCGACATTTATCATCAGGGCGAATTTGCCAAAGCGACTTGGGATCACATGCAATCGCGCATCGAAAGCCGCGATTGCGTGCCGCATCACATTGAAAAACTGAAAGCCGTCTTTGATGTCGCAGCGATTCGTGCGCGCAAATTGACGGTGGCCGTAGATTGTTGCAACGGCGCTTGTGCGTTGTTCAGTCCGCGCTGGTTGGAGGAATTAGGCTGCACCGTGTTGTCCGTGAATGATGACATCACCGCGCCGTTTCCGCATAGCCCGGAGCCGAAGCGCGAAACGATGGCACAGCTTCGAGCGGTTGTGAAAGCAGGGAAGGCAGACATCGGTTTTGCGCACGATGCGAATGGCGAACGGCTCGGCATCGTGACTGAAACGGGCGAACCGCTTTCGGAAGAAGCTACGCTGGCGATTGCGACGGACATCAGGCTGCAACAGAAATCGGGCGTGGTCGTCACGCATATTTCGACGAGTTCGGTGATTGAAAAAATCGCGGCTCGCTACCACGCGCAAGTCATTCGCACGCCCGTTGGTCAATCCTACATTTCCGAAGCAATGCTCGAACATCAAGCTGTCATCGGCGGCGAAGGCAATGGCGCAGTCGTGATTCCTGATGTGCATTACACCAACGACAGCGCAGCGACGATTGGCCTGATTTTGGAACATCTCGCCATAACCGGGAAACACATTTCCGAAGTTGCGGCGAACATTCCGAAGTCGGTGATGCTGAAACGTTATGTACCGATTGAGCCACAGTTGTTGTTTTCTAAACTCCACGACGTACGCCGCGAAGTGGAAACTGCGGACGCCGCCAACATAGATTTCAGCGATGGCATCAAGCTTTCGTGGCCCGACGGTTGGTTGCACATTCGGGCTTCCAACACAGAATCTATGATTCGCCTGATTGCTGAAGCCGATGACGAACAACGCGCACAGGATTTATTGGATTGGGGCTGGGATCGGGTGCGAAAAATATGATTCGTTGACAGACGAAATGATCTTTACTAAGTTGGCGCTGAGATTTTCCAACTGCAATGATTATGAAAAAACTGATTTTACTCCTGTCCTCCTTCGTCTTTGCGCTGGTATCAATCCAGGCGCAAAGCATCGAAGTCAAAACGCACCAACTAAAAAACGGAATGAAAATCCTCGTTCACGAAGATGCTTCAATTCCGAGCGTGGCGCTGTACATTTTCTATCGTATTGGTTCGCGCAATGAACGACCAGGTACTACCGGGTTGTCGCATTATTTTGAGCACATGATGTTTAATGGTGCGAAGAAATTTGGGCCGAAGCAATTCGATATTCAAATGGAAGCCGCTGGCGGACAAAACAACGCCTACACCAGTCAGGACCTGACGGTGTATCAGGATTGGTTTACGCCGAGCGCCTTGGAGTTGATCTTTGATCTGGAAGCGGATCGGATTCAGCATCTGGCCTTTGACCCGAAAATAGTTGAGTCTGAGCGCGGCGTGGTGGCTTCGGAACGGCGGTCATCTGTGGACGCGAATAACTTTGGCATTTTAAGCGAGCAGCTTTGGGCCACAGCGTTTGCTGCGCATCCGTACCAATGGCCGGTTGTCGGGTGGATGGTGGATATTGAAAACTGGAAGATGGAGGATTTGAAAAAGCATTTTGAGATGGGGTACTCGCCATCGAATGCGACGATGGTCGTGACCGGCGCGGTGAAGTTTGATGAGATTGTTCGCCTATCACAAAAGTATATTGAGCCGATTCCGTCGCACGATCCGCCACCGCCGGTCACGACGCAAGAGGCTGAACAAATGGGCGAGCGTCGCGTAACGGTCAGAAAGTTTGCGCAGTTACCAATTGTGATGATGGGCTATCACGTTCCGAAAGCAACGGACCCGGATTATTACCCGCTGCAAGTTCTGAGCAACGTCCTCTTTTTCGGCGAAAGCTCGCGGATGTATCAACGCCTGGTGGATAAAGATCAGATTGCGTTGTCGGTGAGCGGCGGCATGCAGCCGACACTTGATCCAACGTTGTATCGCATTTCTTCGCAGCCTAAAGCTGGCATCGCGCCCGATCAGGTTGAGAAAGTGATCTATGAGGAACTGGAAAGGATCAAAGCCGAGGCTGTCACCGATAAAGAATTGCAAAAGGCCAAGAACGTTTTGACGGCTGGATTTTATCGCCAAATGAAAACGATCAGCGGCAAAGCCAATACGCTTGGCAGCTATGAAATTTTCTTCGGCGATTACAAAAAGCTGTTCAGCGCGGCGGACGAATATGCCAAGGTGACGGCGGCGGATGTGAAGCGCGTTGCCACCAAATATTTCACCGAAAAAAATCGTACTGTTGCAACGCTGATCCCGGAAAATAAAAAGTAGGCCAAACATTATGCGTAAATTTTTAATCGGACTTTTTCTCTTATGTTATTCAGTGTCGGCATGGGCACAGCAGTCGCTTAAATTACCGGACTATCAAAAAACAAAGCTGCCCAATGGCCTCACCATCATCCTGATGCGACAAACTGAAGTGCCACTCTTGAGCTTCAGCATTGGAGTTCGCGCAGGTTCCATCAACGACCCTATCGGTAAAGAAGGATTGTCATCCGTAACGGCGGCATTGTTGCGCAAAGGCACAAAAACACGCACTGCCGATCAACTTTCCTCCGAATTGGATTTTGTTGGCGGGACGCTTGGCTTTGGCACGGAGTCGGATTTTGTCAGCGGGCGCGCTGAATTCCTGAAAAAAGACCTGACATTTGGTTTGGATGTGTTGGCGGATGTTTTGTTGCACCCGACATTCCCGCAGACGGAAGTGGACAAATTGCTGGCACAAAGAATTGATGGTTCCAAACAAGCCAAGGATCAGGCCGCTGCCGTCATTCAAAATTACTACAACGCTTATTTATATGGTCAGCATCCATATTCGCGTCCCACCAGTGGCGACGAAAAAACTCTGACCGCCATCAAGCGCGAAGACATCGTGAGCTTTTACGAAAAGAATTACGGCCCACAATCCACCACGATTGCGGTCGTCGGCGATTTCGATGTCAACGCGATGCTGAATGAATTGAAAGGACGACTTGGCGCGTGGAAGTCAAAGGGCAATCCGCCCGCGACAAAAATCGCTGAGCCGCTCGCCTACAAAGGCAAAAAGCTTTTGCTGGTAGACAAGCCGGATTCCACGCAAACCTATTTTCTGATTGGGAATGTCGGCATTAATCGCAACAATCCTGATCGCGTTGGCATTGAAGTTGTCAACACTGTCTTCGGCGGGCGCTTCACCTCCATGCTCAACGATGCGCTGCGGGTGAGTTCGGGCTTAACGTATGGAGCGCGCTCCGGCTTTAGTCAGCGTCAAGCCGCCGGGCCATTTGTGATTTCAACTTACACGCAAAACAAGACGACGGTACAGGCGATTGATATGGCGCTTGACCTGCTGAAAAAATTGCATGAACGAGGGTTGAGTGAAGAGCAGTTGAAATCGGCTAAGGCGTATATCAAAGGCACCTTCCCGCCCGACATCGAAACCAATGACCAATTGGCGCGTTTGCTGGTGGAATTGGATTTTTACGGCCTGAATGAAAACGAAATCAACGGATACTTTGCCAAAATTGATGCCCTGACGGTGGCAGACACCAAACGCATCATTCGGCAATATTATCCGCTGGAAAATCTGGTGTTCACCTTGATTGGGAAAGCCGACGAAATCCGAGATCAGGTGAAAAAATACGCACCACAACTGGACGAAAAGAAAATCAATCAAGTAGGGTTTTAATGAAAGCGATTATCCTGGATCAGCCGGGCAGTTTTTCCGCCGCAGATATTCCTGAGCCTCAGTCTGTGGCAGGTGAAGCAATTGTCCGCATTTCGCGCATTGGGATGTGCGGCACGGATTTACATGCCTATCGCGGACGCCAACCGTTTTTCACTTACCCCAGAATTTTAGGCCACGAACTCTGCGCAGAAATCGTCGAGATTGAAAACAATGTGGCGGAACTTCAGGCCGGTATGACGTGTTCCATTGCCCCCTACTTATATTGCGGATCGTGTCTGGCCTGTCGCAATGGCAAAACCAATTGCTGCGTCAAATTGCAATTATTAGGGGTTCATGTGGATGGCGGTTTGCGCGAATTCTTTTCGGTTCCGCTTCATACGTTGCATTATTCTTCGGCCTTAACGCGTGAACAACTGGCGCTGGTCGAACCGCTCAGTATTGGCGCGCACGCTGTGTCGCGCGCCCAGTTAAAGCCGGATGAGACGATTTTGGTAATTGGAGCCGGGCCGATAGGACTGGCGATTATTGCCCACGCCAACACGACCGGCGTTAAGGTCATTGTGATGGATGTGAGTGCAGATCGTCTGGGCTTTGCGCACGAACAATTCAACGTCTCAGCGACAATAGTTGCTGGTGAAAACATCCTCGAACAGTTATCCGATTTGACCAATGGGGAAATGCCTTCCGTCGTGTTCGATGCCACCGGAAACGTGGCTTCAATGAACGAATCCTTCAATTATCCGGCCAATGGCGGGCGTCTGATTTTGGTCGGCCTTCATCTCGACTTTGTGACCTTCCGCGATCAGGATTTTCATCGTCGGGAATTAACCGTCTTGTCGAGCCGGAATGCTACTGCTGCTGATTTCCAACGAACGATTTCGTTGCTGGAAACCGGACGCATCAATATTGCCCCCTGGGTTACGCATCGCGTGAAAGACCGCGATCTGATCGAACAATTTCCTTCCTGGCTGGACGCGAAGGCCGGATTCATCAAGGCCGTAGTCGAATGGGAATGATCGGATTTTATTTCCCTTCGCAATCAAATCCGATGGTCTCACTTCCAACCTCCAACTTTTCGGACAACGCATGATTTTTCGGGAAAATGGTGCGAAACAGGTGCAAATGATTTGACAGAAGGCTATGTAGATAATTATACATATAGGCAACTACAATAGTTTAAAGGTCAAATTTCAGGAGGACCCGGCGTGGGAAAAAATTATCTCTCGTACACAATGGCCTTGATTTTACAGGCGTTGGACAACGGCTATCGGTATGGCTTTGACATCATGGCGATTACAGGTTTGCCGAGTGGCACCGTATACCCTGCGCTACGTCGCTTGGAAGATGCTGGGCATGTTGCGTCCAAATGGGAAAAGCAAAGTGTCGCACTCGCAGAACAACGACCAGCGCGCAAGTATTACGAAGTCACGAAAGCGGGCCAGTTGATTCTTCTCGAAGCGCGTCAACGCTTTCGGCTGTTGGAGCAAATGACGCTGCAAGACGAGCTTAAACCTGCGAGCGAAAAGGGCTGAGTTTATGCGTAGTAGTTCGTGGCTTTGGCTGATTCGTGTCATTGGTTTTTTCGTCCCACGCCGTTTACGCGCCGATTGGCGTCAGGAGTGGGAGGCGGAGCTGCATTATCACGAATCACTGCTCACACAATGGAAGCGCGGAGATTGGTATGACCGTCAGGCGTTGCTTCGACATAGCGCGGGTTCACTGCGCGATGCGCTGTATTTACAACCAAAACGTTTGGAGGAAGACATGATTCAAGACCTTCGCTATGGCAGCCGCATGCTGCTCAAACACAAAGGATTCACCATCGTTGCGATCATCTCGCTCGCGCTTGGCATTGGCGCGAATACGGCGTTGTTCAGTTTGGTGGATGCGGTCTTGCTGCGGATGTTGCCGGTACAGGAGCCGGAACAATTGGTGTTGTTTGATTGGCGGTCAGGGCCGAACTATCGCACGGGCGGAATGCGCGGAACGTTCGTGCCAACCGAACCGGGGACGCGCGGTGCTTCGATGTTTCAGCCAGAAATCGTCGCCAAATTGCTGGCAGAACAGGCGAGCAATGCGAACAACCCGCTGGCTTCGTTGTTCACGTACGCGCCGCTGTACGGCTTGACGGCGGTCTACGAGAAACAAGCCGAAAGTATCAGAGGGCAAGTCGTGTCGGGTAATTATTATGCGGGTCTCGGCGTCAATGCGATGATCGGACGCACCATCAGTGAGGGCGATGATCGTGCGGATGCGCCGCCCGTTGTCGTGCTGAGCCATCATTACTGGCAGAAAAATCTGGGCGCAAATCCGGCAGTATTGGGGCAGGAACTCACACTCAATCAGAAGCCGTTCACGATTATCGGTGTAACGCCCCCCGGCTTTGTCGGCGCGTTGCAGGTAGATTCGCGGCCTGACATCACTGTGCCATTTTCGTTTGAACCGCTGCTGATGGGGGAAGGCACGGGAATGCGAACCAAAGAACGACCGCCACTCTGGTTTGCGCATTTGATGGGGCGATTGAAACCGGGCGCAACGATGGAGCAGGCGCGCGAAAGTTTGAATGGCACGTTTCAGGCAATGGCACTGGATGCGATGCCTGCGCCCACGCGCGATAATCACGTCACCAGAGACAAACTCGACGCGAAAGAATATCCGCATTTGCGCGCGCTTTCCGGCGCACAGGGCGCGATGGAGATTCGCTCGCGGGCCGCGAAAACAATCTACGTTTTGTTTGCAGTCGTCGCTGTTGTTTTACTGATCGCCTGTGCGAACGTCGCGAATTTGTTGTTGGCGCGGGCAGCACTGCGCGGCCCGGAAATTAGCTTGCGGTTGGCGGTTGGCGCAAGTCGTTGGCGCTTGGTGCGACAATTGTTGACCGAAAGTTTGTTGTTGTCTCTGGCAGGCGGTGCGCTCGGCGTATTGGTCGGATATTGGGGCAAAGCCGCCCTCTTGGCCCTGACCAGTCGCTTCACAGATTTTCTGCCGACCGACATGGAATTGCATCTCAATGCGCGCGTGCTGTTGTTCACGTTTGGCCTGTCTTTATTGACCGGAATCCTCTTTGGTCTGGTTCCGGCATGGCGGGCGACGCGCGTGGATTTGAACTCGGCGCTCAAGCAAAGCAAGCGCACTGCGCCGACGGTTTCGCGGTTGAGCAATGCGCTGATTGTGTTGCAAGTTGCGTTGTCGTTGATGCTGCTGGTCGGCGCGGGAATGTTTGTGCGCACATTGCAAAATCTGCAACGGGTGAACGTCGGTTTCAATCAGGAAAATCTCTTACTGTTTGATCTCGCGCCGCGTCAGAATGGCTATAAAGATGAACGGTTAGTGCAGTTTTATGAACAGCTTTTTGAGCGATTGGACAACACGCCCGGTGTGCGCGCGGCAACGTTTGCGACGGTGCCGCTGATTGCCTACAACTCATGGAATGCCGGGATTCTGTTGCCAGGTGAACCGGACAATTCCAGTAACGAACATCTGACCAATCTGCTAAAAGTGCGTGAAAACTATTTGGCAACGATGGAAATTCCACTGCTGCGCGGACGCAATTTGACGCCGCAGGACAATATGAGCGCGCCGCTTGTCGGCCTTGTTAATCAAGCCTTCGTGAAAGAGTTTTTCCCGAACGATGACGCGCTTGGCAAACGCATCAGAGATACCAATGCTGAACGCCGCACCATTGAAATCGTCGGTGTCGTCGCGGATACCAAATACAGCAGCCAACGCGAAAACCATGAGCCGTTGTTGATTACACCGTGGCGACAGGAACTCGACAATATTGGCAATATGCACTTCTCCCTACGAACCGCAGGCGAACCGACGGTGCTCTCGAATACCGTGCGGCAAACCGTCCGCGAACTCGACAGCACGTTGCCCGTTGGCGAATTCAAAACCCAGCTTGCGCAAGCCAATCAAATCCTCGGTCAGGAACGATTGTACGCACGTTTGTTGAGCTTCTTCGGCGTGATAGCGCTCTTACTTGCAGCAATTGGTTTATCAGGCGTGCTGGCGTATGCCGTCAATCAACGTACGCAGGAGATCGGCATCCGCATGGCGCTCGGCGCACAAACCGGAAAAGTGTTGCGGATGGTGATTTGGCAAGGCATGAAGCTCGTTGTACTGGGGCTGATCGTTGGAGCCGCAGCGGGCTACGCGCTGCATCGTTGGTGGCAAACCAAGCTGGGCGACAGACAATCGTGGCAGAAAGAGATTGCCGATCAACTCTACGGCGTAAGTGTGACTGATCCGTTGATGCTAGGCGCAATCAGCGCGTTGTTGTTGCTGATCGCGTTCGTCGCGTGTTGGGTTCCGGCACGACGGGCGGCGAGGGTTGACCCGTTGGTCGCACTGCGACATGAGTAATGGGAGTGCGGAGTTTAGCTTGCGAAATCCACTGGCGCAAACTGCCTTTCTGAACAGGGGAGATGTATACTCTACGGCGAAATTTAGACAATCACTTTTCCCACGGAGGTTTTATGACTTGTTCTAATTGTGGCGCAGAGTTTGTTCAGGAATCGCAATTTTGCACGCGCTGTGGTGCGCGTCGCGTCGCCAGCCCACCGCCGGGAGGCGGAATCAACATTGACGCTGATTCGCAAGGCACAGGCTTTGGTTACAGCTTCAAGGTCGAGCATCAACCTGCCTTCGCACTCGCCGTGATTCAACTCGAAGCTGAGCGTTCGATCTGTGCCGAGGCCGGCGCGATGGTTTCGATGTCAGCGAATGTCGAATTGATCTCGCAAATGAAGGGCGGATTATTTGGCGCGTTGAAACGCGCGGTCGGCGGCGAGTCAGCATTTGTCTCAACATTTACTGCACGCGGCGGCCCTGGTGAAGTAACGTTTGCGCCAGGCGTACCGGGCGACATCGCGGCAATTGAAATGCGCAATCAAGCGTTCTTTGTGCAATCGAGTTCGTACCTCGCAGGCGATGCCGGGTTGAATGTAGACACGCGCTGGGGCGGCGCAAAATCGTTCTTCGGCGGCGAAGGTTTGTTCGTGTTGCAGGTTACGGGTTCCGGTTTATTGCTCGTGTCGTCGTTTGGTGCGATTCATCGCAAACACCTCGCGCCCGGCGAACGATATGTCGTTGATACTGGGCATCTCGTCGCTTGGGAAGGCTCGACGCAATACACTTTACGCAAAGCCGCCGCAGGCTTTTTTCGCAGTTTTGTGAGCGGTGAAGGCATCGTTGCAGAGTTTACAGGGCCGGGAGAGATTCTGATTCAAACACGCAATCTGGCGGCGTTGGCCGGGATGCTGAAACCATTCTTTCCGAGTCAATCAGGCGGCGGCAGCGGATTTTCGTTTGGCGGGGATAATTAACGTGCTGGTTTGTACGTGAGTCGTTTGGAATGCGACACAAGCCAAAGCACGCCAAGCGACTCACGTGATGACTATACCCCGCCTCAATTCAATCGCCCTTCACCCCATTCATCAAACATTTCGCCGCGACGCGAACGTCTCTCGGACGGCGCTTGTTTGTAGGCTGCTTCGCCTTTCTCAAAACTGCGCGCGACTTTCTTTTGGGCGTGCAAGCCTTCCAAAATCAGTTCACATGCGACGATCAACGTGTTTGTATTTTCATCTTCAATCTTGCCACTGCGCGCGGCATTGACAAGTCCTTTGACTTTATTGAGTTGGGCGAACGTCTCGTTGTCATTGTCCATTTCATTGAGCAAGATAATTTTGCCTTGCCCGAAAAAATCTATGATTTGGCGCACGTCCACTTGCACATAGCGATCCACAAACACTTCGCTGCACGCGCGGCGAATCAATTCGGTGGCGATGCGCTCAGCTCCAAGTTGTTCGCCTTCATATTCGAGTTCGATCTTGCCTGTCATTGCAGGTGCGGCGGCGTAGATGTCTGCGATGCGCGGTGATGCAACGGCTTCGTTGTTTAGTAAGGCACGGCGTTCGGCATTTGAGACCACAGCTTCTAAAACAGAAATCGGCAATCGTTGACTGACGCCGGAGCGTTGGTCCAACCGCTTATCATCGCGGGCTTGAAAGGCGATTTGTTCGACGACTTCGCGGATGATTTGCGGGATTTCGACGCGCGGAGAATCTGTCTCGCCGCGATTAGTCCAGGCTTCTTGTTCGGTGATAGTGATGCCGCTGGAAACGTGCGCTGGATAATGCGTGCGAATCTCTGCGCCGATACGGTCTTTGAGTGGCGTAATGATTTTGCCGCGCGCCGTGTAATCTTCGGGATTCGCCGAGAAAACTAGCAACACATCCAGCGGCAGCCGCACCGGATA
>JAEUQN010000119.1 GCA_016789725.1 Blastocatellia bacterium
TTGCTGATCAGGCCACCCGCCGTGTAATCGGTGTTGCCGAACTTCTCTTTCTTCAAAGCCAGCCGCAGCTTGCCATTCGCAACCGAAACATTCTCAGGGCGCTGCGTACTCCAGAATCGTTCGCCCGTGCGGTAATTCCATTCCTTCGTATTCACGGCCTTCCCGTTGAATTCATCGTGCCAGACCAGTTTGTAACCAGCCAAAGAGCCATCGCTCACAGACGGCGTAATGCGCTGCGTTTGCGCTTGCGGCGAGGCCAGCGGTAAGGCGATTAGGATGCAAACGATCAAGATCAATGGTGTGAACTTCATACGATTACTTTGGCTAGTTCCTTTTCGTTGAATTCAACGCCAAGCCCCGGACGTTCCGGCACGCGGGCGCTGCCGGGTTTGAATTCCAGCGGTTCTTTTAGCAACACATTGCCGAGCGGGCCTTCAGTTTTGTTGCCGCCTTCGATGATGACGAAATTCGCAGTCGCCACTGCGAGATGCAACGAAGCCGCCACGTAAGGCGCAGTCCCTGTGCTGACGTGCGGCGACCACAGCACGCCGTGCGCGTCAGCGAGTGTCGCAATGCGTTTGCATTCGGTAATGCCGCCCGCGCGGCAGACATCCGGGTTAATCATGTCGCAGGCTTTGGCGGCGAACAGATCGCGGAACTGAAAGCGGTTGGATAATCCTTCGCCGACACAAACGGGCGTGCTGAGTGCGGAAGCCAAACGCGGATAGCCTGTCGTGTCTTCCGGCATCAACGCATCTTCCCACCAACCGATGCCAGTCATTTGATCGAGTTCGCGTCCGAGCTGCTCGGCTTCGTGCAGCTTGAATGCGCCGAGCGAATCGAGCAGCAGTTGCGCGCGGCCTTTGATGGCTTGCGTGACGGCGTGCAACCGATCCAGCCCACGCGAATTCGCGCCTTTGCCGAGTTCAGTTTTCATCGCGGTATAGCCCGCTTCGACTGCGCGCACGGCTTTGTCTTTCAATTCTTCGGCAGACGCACTGCTGATGCCGAGATAGGTTGGAACCGTGTCGCGGTACTTGCCGCCAAGCAGCACATACAACGGCTGTCCGGTGAACTTGCCCAGAATGTCCCACAGCGCGAGATCAATGCCGGCAATAGCTTCGGTGAACGGAGCTGTCGCGTAACCACGCAGCCGTTCGCTCGAATACATTCGCTCCCACAGAACTTCGACGTTGCGCGCGTCGTGTCCGATCAACAGCGGTGCGAGCATATCGCTGATGATTGCTTGATGAACGCGCGGCGCAGCAGGCGCGTGGCATTCGCCCCAACCAATCAAGCCTTGATCGGTTGTCACTTTGACGATAACCGCTTGCGTGTAGCCGTTGAAGCGCGACGGGCTGGCGTGATCGAGGCGATCCCACAACCCGACACCGCCGGTTCGATTCCCAACTGGCGGCATGATAATTAACTCTTCCGGCGTTTTGTTGTCTTTCGGTGTGCGAATGACGAAGGGTTCAATCTTCGTGATTTTGAGCGGACTGGTTCCGACGCGGCTGCGTTGCACTACGGGCGATTGTGCCTGCAACGTTGCAGAATAGCTGGCAGCCAGCAAACCACCGATTTTGAGAAATGCACGTCGTTTCATAGCAGTAACAGGCTGACGACCTCGCGCCTTTACGTTACAATTGCGTCACGCATCAACCAACGGAGACTATTACGATGGCACTGGCACAACGAAAACAAGCAAGCAGCGAACCGCTTTACACCGAAGCCGAATATCTGGCCTTTGAACGTGCCGCCGATGAACGGCACGAATACCTTGACGGCGTCATTTATGCAATGGCAGGCGAAAGCCCGGAACACGGCGAAATCAGCGTCAACCTCATTCGTATTATCAGCACCGCGTTGCTCAGAACCCCCTGTAGCACGTACACCAAAGACACGAAAGTGCGCAGCGGCCCGCTGCCCAAATTGCGCACACACACCAAAGGGCTTTTCTCTTATCCTGACATCGTTGTTGTTTGTGGTGAGCGCAAGTATTTAGACGAATACAAAGACGTCCTCATCAATCCCACTGTCATCATCGAAGTGCTTTCGGACAGCACCGAGAAAAAAGATCGTCGTCAAAAGTTTCTGCGTTATCAGCAATACCTGCCTTCACTGGTAGATTACGTACTGGTGTCGCAGGAAGAACCTGCCATTGAAATCTTTCATCGTCCGGCTCCGCAATCGCCGCAGTGGGAATATACCGCTGCCAGTGGAATGAAAAGCCGCATCGTGATTCCATCAGTGAAATGCACGCTCAAACTTGCGGATGTGTATTACCGCGTAACGTTTCCGCCAACAGAAGAAGCACGGGAGGACAAGCCAGCAAAAGCACGCAAAGCCACCTCCGCCACGAAAAAGAGCCAGCCCGCCAAAAAGAAAAGCAAATAACAAGCTGGCTCCTGCATTTTAGAAAATCAGCTTCAGCCCCAACTGCATCAGACGCGGATCGCGTGAACCCGTGATGCGGCCAAAGGCATCGTTGTTGTTCGTTCCCCCCGGCCCTGCACCAAATCCACCATTCGGCGAGCCGAGATTGACGTGGTTTGGCGCATTGAACGCTTCAGCGCGGAATTGCAGCTTTAGTTTCTCGGTAATCGTAAAGTTCTTGAAGACCGAGAGGTCAACAATCACCGCGCCAGGATTGCGGAATTGACTGATCGCGCGCGGCGTATTGCCGAACACGTACAGCGCCGGATTCACAAACGCTGCCGGATTGAACCATTGCACGCCGCGTTGCGGATTGGCGTCCACAAAACCGCTCGGTAGTTCGAGGCTGCCGATCCAATCAGGACGATTCGCTAACCCGTTGTTCGCGCCGCGCACTGACAACGGCGTGCCCGCCACAATCGTCGTGATGGTGTTGAGTTGCCAACCGCCAACCACGGCATCAAGGAATCCATTTTGCACATCGAATTTGCGGCCTTTGCCAAACGGTAACTCAAATAAACCGCTCAGCACCAACCGATGCGGCACGTTCGACGGGTCTTCGGAGCGTTCAGCGCGCCGATTGTACAGGCCGTTTTGGTAGCCAAAATCGTTGCCGCCTTCCGAGCCGATGAAGTTCAGACCATTGAAGATTGAATCGCTGATGAGCTTGGCAAATGTGTACGACGCGAGGAACGTGAAGCCTTTCGAGAAGCGCTTCTCTGCCGACACCAGCAGCGAATGATAAATCGAATTGCCCGCGTGTGGCGCTTGCACGGTGATGCCGCCGACATAGGGCAATGGACGCAACGCCTGTGCCTGCGTGATGGTCGCGCCACCGAATGCGCCCGGCACTTTGCCAACAAACGGATTCGGCACATTGTTCGTCAACCGACCGGCCAAACCGAATTCCCGGAGCTTCGCCGGGTCAGCCTGGTTCAAATCATAACTGCCCGACAGCAGATGCGTGCCGTGATTGGCGGAGTAAGCGACTTCGACCAAAAAGCCGCCGCCGAATTGCTGCTGCAACGAAAGGTTCCACTGCTGCGACATTGGCGTGCGTGAGATTTGTTCTTTGAATGATGCACTCGACGTGGCAAAAAAGTTTGGCCCCAATTTCGCGCCCAATGGTTGATTCGGCACAAAGGGAAACCCTTCTTTGAATTGAAACGCCGTCAGCAAATTGTTGCCGTTCGGCGCAGGGTACGCCGTCGTTGTTCCCGCAAACCCGTTGGTGCTTTCATAATTCGCGTTCCAGTACGAAAACAGCGCCGACATAAAAATGCCGTAGCCGCCGCGCAGCACCGTCTTCTGATTGCCGAACAAATCCCACGAAAAACCGACGCGCGGCGCGAAGTCGTTCTTGTCCGTTTCCGAGAACGTGCGTCCATAATCCACACAGGCGTATTGCGTCGCGCCTTTTAATCCATTCAGCGGATTCGTCACGAATGGATTGAACATCGAAGTGCCGCAACGCCGCTCGAAGGGCTGTTCTTGCAGGTCGTAGCGCAAACCGACATTCAAACTCAGGCGACGGCGAATCTTCCATTCGTCGTTGATATAAAACCCATAGGCCTTGCCGACTTCGGATTCACCTAGATGCGTTGTCACGCTCGCGCTACCGACTGCACCGAGCAAAAATGTAGCGAACTGATTGCCGGTGTTGATGCGGTTGCCCGCGATGGGCGCGGCGTTGTCGGTGAGCGTTGTGGGGAATTGATAGTCTCCAGAGGGCGAGCTTTTTTGCAGGTTGTTCGCCTGTGTCAGTCGTAACTCGGTGCCGAACTTCAACGTGTGATTGCCGCGCAACCACGTCAACGAATCAAACAATTGCCAAACGGATCCGCCACGCTTGCCAACAGTCCCCGTATTGAAGCCGGGCAAACCATTGTTCGGACGCGGCAACACATCGGGCGGCACGATGGACGGCAAGCCCAATTGCGAAGGCAGATTCTGATCGGCGCTCGCCACCTTGAATTCAAAAATTTGGCGTGCAACGCCGATGCGAAATTCGTGAATCAGGTTCGATGTGAAGTTGTGAATGTCCGACAGCACCACGTTATGCCCGCGAAACGGATCGGTGCGTTGGCGCACAATCGGATCGGGATACAAATTCCCTGTCCCGTTATCAGTGAATTGTTTGTAGTAGGTATAGCGCGCCGTAAAGTTGTTCTTTTCCGAAAAGCGGTGATCCACGCGCGCCGTGTGATTGTCCAGTGTGCGTTTGTTGCTGACCGCGCCGAAGAAATTGTTCAGGTTCGTGAACGCATTGTCGGGCGTGCGATTCGGCAGCGGATAAAATTTCAGGAAGTTTTTCGAGACCGGATCAAGGCGATTGGCCGGAATGATGTTGCCGGGGAATGGATCGCGCAGAAAGCCATTGCCACTGGGATTCGCACGTGTCGTGGCCGGGTCGTAAATGATGATCGGCTTGCCCGTCGCATCAGCTAACTTCGAGAAGTCGCCATTGCGAAAAGCCTCGGTCGGCAACGTGTAAAACCCAGAAGCATTCGTGATGAATTTGTAGCCTTCGTAGTTATAAAAGAAAAAGCTGCGGTCGCGGCCTTTGTACAAGGATGGCCCGCCTTCACCAAAACGTGGCAACACGATGGGGCCGCCGATGGAGCCGCCATATTGGTTGTAACGCAGCGGCTGTTTGGGGCGCGCGGCGCGATTGTTCGCCCAACTGTTCGCGTCCAGATAGTTATTGCGGAAGAACTCGTACAACGTACCGTGATAATCATTCGTGCCGGACTTCGTCACGAGGTTCACGACGCCGCCCAACGTGAAGCCGTATTCCGCCGACATCGTGTTCGTTTGCACCTTGAATTCCTGCACCGAATCCACGTTCGGATTGATGTTCGCATCGGGCAGATACGCGTTGACACTGCTCAAACCGTCAACGACGAGATTATTTGTCGCAAACGGGCTGCCGTTGATGCGGATGAACGAGACTTGCGTGCCGCGATCCGCAAAGCCTGAAGCCGTCGGGCCGACGCCGGATTGCACGGCAGGTGCGAGCAGCACAAGCGACAGCGCGTTACGACCATTGACTGGCAATTCCGCGACGCGACGGCTTTCAATTACCTTGCCAAACGTCGCCGTGGTGGTGTCCACGAGCGGAGCCTGGCTGGTGACTTCGATAGTTTCGTTGACGGCTCCGGTTTCCAGCGTCAGGTTGATGGCAGCACGTTGATCCACCTCGAGCGTGACACCGCTACGCACAGCTTTCTTGAAACCATCTTTCGAGACTGCGACAGAATAGTTGCCGACGATTAAATTCGGGACGGTGAAATTGCCGTCAGCATTGGTCGCGGTCGTCGTCGCCACATTGGTCGCGGTGTTGGTGATGGTCACCACTGCACCCGGGATGACTGCGCCGCTGGCATCGGTGACGGAACCGAGAATCGTGCCACGTCCGCGTTGCGCGAAGACAGCCGTAACAAAAAGCACTATTGACAGCAACAGAACAAGTTTGTTACCTACAAACTGCTGCCGCGAAACGAGGTGAACCTGTTTCATCTTGAGCCTCCGGTGGAAAAGCAGCGAACGTCAATCGTAGACGGAGCAAGACTCGCCAAAGTTCGTTCCCGCCTGCGATTGGCTTCGCGGTATTTGATCTGGTTGTAAAAATTTGAGCGATTTAGCCTTCAGCGTTCTGTGAAAGCGCAACATCTTCCAGCAAAGATTCACTGCCGCGTTTGATATGTTGGCTGATGGCGCGCGACACCGCCTCAGCGTCTTTCTGTTCCAAGGCACGCACGATGGCGCGATGTTCTTTTTGTTCCTGTGCCACGCGCATCATCCAGTCTTCAGAGCGATAATGAATCGCTGCCACCTGGATCGGCACACGCAATCGGTGATACATCTCAATCAATTTGCGATTGTCAGACAGTTGCACAATTAAGCTGTGGAATTGAAAGTTCAAGTCCAAATGTTGCCCCACATCCTGCGAAGCTTCCATCTGGGTGATGAGTTGCCGCAATTGATTGATGTCCGCCTTGGTAGCGCGCAGGACAGCAAGTTCTCCGGCCAGCATTTCCAAGGCACAACGTACCTCGAAGGTTTCAGCCAAGTCGCGCGCATCTACGCGTCCCACATATGTGCCGCGCCGTGCCTGAATGTCCAGCAAACCTTCCGTCGCCAAGCGCCCAATCGCTTCTTTGATCGGCATCTTGGAAATCTTGAGCCGCTCGACTAACTCGTCCAAATCGAGCCGCTGCCCCGGCGCGAGCCGACCAGAGATAATTTCTCCGTGCAAATAGTCGTATACCTGCTCACTGATTTTCGTTTGATTGATAATGAATGCTTGTGGAGTCGCCATAGAAAACTTATAGCTTCAATTGCCGCGCCAACTATCTGATATATTAGATTTGAGATGTTAGATTTAAAAAAATTCTCTGTCAAGCATCCGCACGCGTTATTTCGTTTTTTAATGTTCACTTCTCATTCTCACCAATGATGTTCCATTCAAGCTGAGTCCTGGAAAGAGAACCATGCCCTGATACCGATGACAAATGTTAACGCGCAGATTGAAGAGTGATGACGATTTCCAGACCTGAGGGCTGACGGTTTTTCGCCGCGACAGTTCCCCGGCACGCTTCGATACAGGCTTTCACAATGGCCAAGCCTAAACCTGCGCCGCCGGTATTGCGGGCGCGATCTGCTTCCAGGCGATAGAAGGGATCAAAGAGTTTATCAAGCGCCGCATCCGGCACGCCGGGGCCATTGTCAGTCACGCAGAGTTTGACCTGCTGTCCCTGCGGGCTGGCGGCGATTTGAATGGCACCCGTGCCAGCAGCATAGCGCACCGCATTGCGAATTAGATTCGCCAGGGCGCGCGCCAGCAATTCAGGATTGGCGAGGACTTCAAGGCTGTCATCAATTTCGTTTTTGACTCCGTCGGTGTGAGCCGCCTCGCGCGCGATCACTTGTTGCACCAAGGGGCGCAGGCGAACCGGTTCCAGTTTAATGTCCGTCGTTTTCATTCCGGCCTTGGAATATGCCAGCAACTCACTCACCAGCCGTGACATCACCTGCACTTCTTCCTGAACGTCGGTGACATAGGAGCGATGTTGAGGATCAACGCGGTCTTCCAAAATACTCAAGGCGAATTGCATCCGGGCCAACGGTGAATTCAGTTCGTGAGAAATGTCGCCGAGAAAGCGTTTCTGCCCATAAATAAAGCCCGACAAGCGCGTCGCCAGATGATTGATCGCTTTGCCTAAACGTCCGATTTCATCGCGGCGCTGTTCGTCTACGCGCACCTCAAATTGTTCTTCAGCAATCTGCTCGGTCACTTTGGTCATCTGCTGAATGGCCGTGGTGAGACTACGCACAAACGGCAGCCACAGCAAAATGGAAAGCCCAAAAACCGCGACGATCAGCAGCGCCCAAGGCTTCGGATCAAAAAATAACCCGTTGCCGGATTTGGAAGGCGAAACGGCGAGCAGCACGGACTTGCGCTCTTCGATCTCGCCCTGCTCAAACAACGGAATGCGAACCAGTTTCCAATAAAGCTTTGGGTTGCTGGTTTCAACTTCGGACAACGGGAACGGGGGCGGTCGTGGCCCGCCTCTCGCGCCTGGCGGTGGAGGACCGCCGGGCCTGCCGCGCGGAGGGGCAGTGATTTCTGCGAGCACCGCCGGAGGGACAGAACCAACCTCGCCCGCAACCTGTTCGCCGGTGGCTGTAAAAAGCAGAAATTGTACCTGATAGGCTTCGCTGAATCGTTTGAGAATGGCTTCGCGTTCGGGCGTGGACTTTTCGCGCAACTCGGCAGTCATCAGTTGAGCAACGGCACGCATGCCATCACTGGATTCACTAAAAACCCGCCCCACGACCGGCGCGCGCCACCAGAAAAAGACGAGCAACACCGCCCCCAACACCAACAGATTCAGGAAAAACCAAAGCAAAATTTTGGTGAATAATGAAGAGCGCATGCTCAACTAATCTTCCCCTTTACGGATCAGCATATAACCAACCGAGCGCACCGTTTTGATGAACTTTGGTGTCTTTGGATCGTCGCCAAGCTTGCGCCGCAGCAGTGAAATATGCACGTCTATCGAACGATCAAAAACCTCATAATCGCGCCCACTGATGTCGTCGAGCAATTGCTCACGGCTGAGCACACGATCTGCGGCGCGAGCGAGACTGACCAGCAAATCAAATTCCAGCGCCGTCAAACTCAGGGGCTGACCACCCAGCACGGCTTTGCGCGAATCGGGATTGAGGCGCAAATCATTCACCACGATTTCGGCGGTGGTGTCTGCTGGTGCCTGTTGCGCAGTAAAAGTCGAACGGCGTGTCACGGCTCGCAACCGCGCCAACAATTCGCGCGTCGAAAACGTTTTCGGTAAGTAATCATCGGCTCCGATTTCCAAACCGACGATGCGGTCGGACTCATCGCCGAGCGCCGTCAACATCAACACCGGCAAGGTCGAAACGCGACGGATTTGCCGCAACACTTCAAAGCCATCCATCCCCGGCAACATCACATCCAGAATCACGGCCTGATAGTTTCCAGCAATCACTTTCTCTAAGCCTTGCGGGCCAGTATGCGCGCTTTCAACTTCGTAGCCGAGCGGTTCCAGATAGTCCTTGACCAGCCGACATAACTTCAAATCGTCATCAATCATCAACAATCGGGTGCGAGCAAATAATTCAGTCGTCATACAATCATTCCTGCGAACAGTTCACGAGAAGATAGTGTAATTCGGGCAACGTGCAAAGCGAACAGACTTTACAGTTCCTTAACAAATCTCTACGCGGCGAATATCAAAGCTTTACAAAACTACTTTAACTTACACATCAGATACAGATTCATTGTTCAGGCTTCAGGTGTATCTGGAGGGAAGGACTTACAGGCTGGGGACTGAACCCTGAATGACGTTCAGGACGTACCACATGAACAAAACCTTATCAAAAATCATTCTCATCATTGGTTGCTTAGCCATCAACTGTGCTTTCGTACAGGCACAGCCCGGCGGACAGGGCGATGGTATTTGGGTTCGCAATGCATATTACGGCGAAGCGCATACCTTCGATAAATGTTTGGGACATCAACCCGGCAATGGGCAATACCATCATCACGCGCACCCGATCTGCTTGCGCGCACAATTGGATGACAACCTCATCGCCGTCAACACCAGCCGCACGGGGACGGTCTATCGTGAAAAAAGTGCGCCGTGGAAACATTCGCCAATTCTGGGGTGGGCATTCGATGGCTACCCGATTTACGGGCCGTATGGCTACAGCGATCCCACCAATACTAATAGCGCCGTTAAGCGCCTGAAGTCCAGTTTTCAACTGCGCTCATTCACGCAACGCACAACGCTGCCGACGTGGGCGCTGGCGCATCACGCAGGGCTCTCGCAACAACTCAGCGCCAATCAATACGGACCGGATGTTTCCGATGCGTTTCCCGTGGGACGCTATATTGAAGATTATGATTTCGTATCGGGTGCAGGCGATTTGGATCAATACAACGGGCGCTTTGCCATCACGCCGGAGTACCCAGGCGGAACATATGCGTATTATGCGACGATCAATGATGACGGCTCGCCCGCATTTCCCTACATCATCGGAATGCAGTATTACGGCAACGTCACGGGCAATGCCACGACGACTGCGCCCGCCAATGCGCAAAGCTATTTTAGCAACGGCGCGTATGCGCAAACTATCACGGGCATACCGCAACTGAATTCATGGTTCACCAAAAATTCGCAGCAAAATGCGCAGATCGTCAGCGGCTTTGCCCCCTCCGCCGGTGCGCAAACCACCTGGCCGACGAATGTGCCAAGCGGAGGGCGAGCGAATGGCAGCGTAAACACCCCCACAAAAGCCGACACGCAAACCATCAATTACACGGATTCAACGGTGTACATCACGGCCAACAACCTTGCCAGTTACACAATGGGGCCTTGGTTTATTGATGGCGCGAACGGTGGCGTCTTTCCAAATTTCCCCAGCGCGCAAAACAATCGGGGGCAGATTCCGCGCGCGCCATCCGTTGCCACCACGAAGCAGGCGACGGGCTTGGGCGCGGTCGGGCTGTGGGTCAATGGTGTTGCCGTTTTCAATGTGCTGGACGGTGCCAGCTACAGCAACGCCCAACGAAACGACATTGGCGGTGGCGGCGTGCGATTGAGTTCTCTGCACGTTTCTTCGGCTTCGTTTGAGGGAGGCCCAGTGGCGCAGGGCGCATTGGTTTCGGCCTTCTCGTTGTTCGGCGCAAAACTGGCGACAAGCTCCATCGGCGCAAGCTCCGCCGATTGGCCGACAACCTTGGGCGGCGCAACCGTTTCGATTCGTGATGCAGCAGGGACGACGCACGCCGCAACGATCAATTACGCCTCGCCCGCGCAGGTTAATTACCGCGTCCCCGAAGCCGCCGCCACAGGCTTTGCCACGGTGACAATCACAGCGAACGGCATAGCGACCAGTGGCGCGATCAATATTGCCTCGGCGTCCCCCTCACTGTTCTTCAATTTCAACGGCGAATACACCGCAGCAGGCTATCTAACGCGTGTGCGCAACGAACAGATTAACAATGAACCCATCATTCAGACCAGTAATGGCGGAGTGATTCCATTGCCAATTGATCTCGGCCCCGAAACGGATCAGGTCTATTTGATCCTCTTCGGCTCTGGCCTCGGCAAAGCGGATACGGCAACAGCAGTCAGCGCCAATCTCGGCGGTGTCAATGTCGTGCCAACATATGCGGGCGCACAGGGAACGTGGGGCGGCTTGGCACAATTCAACGTTCCGGTTCCGCGCGCGATGGTAGGCAAAGGCAAAGTGGATATTATTCTCACGGTCAATGGCAAGGCATCCAATACCGTCACCGTCACGTTCAAATAAGGCAATGATTCAACAAGCAACCACAATTTGTTTGAGCCTTGTGATGTGCGCGTTGATACTGAAGGCAAATGCCCAAGAGCCGTTACGAACCGCGTGGCTTACGAATCCAAATCCGCACGCGCAAACCGCACACATTCGACCTGAAGTTCACAGCATTACGACGCAAGCCCAAACGGTCGAAGTCCGTTCCGCAGGCATTTCGCTTTACTATTTTGGCCCGCTGCAAACGCCTGCCGATCACGTCGAACGCATTCGCCAATGGCAATTCACGTTGCCGCGCTTCCCCACCCCGCAAACAGGCGCACATCTCAGCGTACGTCCCGATATCGTGGGTGTATTTGTGAACGGCGTGCCGATGTACAACCAACTCACGACGTCATCGTATCAAGGGCAAAACCTCTGGCACTTCGATTCCGTCGCTGGCAGCGATGACGGAACGTTTGTGGCAACGGGCCGCCCGCGCGACGAACAACACCCTATCACGTGGGGATTGTTGGAAAAGCTGATGCGCGACGGCAGTGCCCATTCGCCGCTCATCGGCTTCGCGTTTGACGGTTATCCGATTTATGGGCCGTGGGGAATGGTCGAAGGCAAGTTGCGACAGATGCGTTCCAGCTATCGCTTGCGGCAAATCAAACGGCGCACGCATGTGCCCGATGGCACGCCGCTCACGCCGGGACAATACGGACCGGAGATCAGCGCCGAATTTCCGCTCGGTGGATTTGTCGAAGATTACGAATTTTCTTTAGGCGCGGGCGATTTGGACAAATTCAATGGTCGCTTTGCCATCACACCCGAATATCCAAACGGCACGTATGCGTATTTTCTTTCGACGGATGGCGCAGGGCGTTTGGCGTTTCCCTATTTATTGGCCGGCCAATATTTTGGCAAATTGAGTACAGAACAATTGACACAAGCCGTGCGCGATGTGGCGAGCAACGATGCGCCCATATTGAATGAAAACAAAGAGCTGATAAGACTCGGCGCTTCGAGCCAATTCGAGTTGCGGGTAAAAGGTGAGACGCTCGCAGCAGGACAACCGATCCGCTTGAGCTTTCAAGCGCGCGATGCAGATAACCAACCGATTCGCCACCTTGAATACGTTCACGAACGCCCGTTGCACTTGCTGATCGTGTCGGACGATTTGGCAGAGTTCGAGCACATTCACCCCGAACTCGTCGCCGGAGATCGCTACGACGTCACACACACATTCAAGCATGGCGGACGTTATCGCTTGTACGCGGATTTCACGCCGCCCGGCTCCGCGCAGCGCCTCGAAACGTTTGAGCTTTCATTGACCGGAAAGCTACGCGCGGCAATTCCGTTGCAAGCCGATGAATGCTGGACGAAAGAACGCGATGGACTTCAATTAACGCTCACAACCAAACAGCCCTTTCGCGCAGGCGAAGACGTCGAATTTGGTTTTGCGATTCGGGACAAAGCGACGGGGAAGCCGCCCGAAAATCTGACGCCGTTTTTGGGCGCGTGGGCGCACTTCGTCTTGATTGACGAAACCAAACGGAGCTTTATTCACGCGCATCCCATCGAAGAATCAACGGCAAAAAACGTGAAGGTGCACGCCCATCTTCACAATGCACAATCGCTCGGCGATCCGCCGTCTGAAATCCGCGTGCTGACGAATTTTTCCAAACCTGGTTTGTACAAACTCTGGGCGCAATTTCAGCGCGGGAATGAAGTCATCACGCAACCGTTTACGATTCGCGTGGCAGAAGTGGCGACGCCATCGAAAGCAACTATCTCCATTGCATCGGACGCGCTCAAGCTACAAGTCGGCGCGAACGGTTTTGCTCCGGCTTCTTTATCAATTCCCGCTGGCAAGCCTGTCAGGTTGGCAATCACGCGCGACGTGGAATCGAACTGCGCCAGCAGGATCGTGTTCCCCTCACTGGGCATCGCGCGCGATCTGCCGCTCGGCACAACTACGATCATCGAATTGCCCGCCCAGCCCGCTGGCGAATTGCGCTTCACCTGCGGGATGGGAATGTACAAGGGGGCGCTGGTGATTCATTGAGGAGGAGGTATACCGATGAGTGAATAAATAACACTTGACGACGATTCCGACAGTTAGATTTTTAGCCCGCAACGTTTCTCACAAACCCAAATTTATTTTGCCGCCCTCACCTCAATCACAGTTGGCGCACGTCGAAGTGTGTCCAACGTTTACTTTGGAGGAAAACATGAAACTGTTGAAGTTTTTGGTTGTTGTTCTTTTTGCTGTGACTGCGGTTGGCGTGATTTCTGCCAGTCGCAATGTCAGCGGTCAAGCCGTTACCGAAGCGCCCACCGGTTTCGATAACAAAACCAATGGGATGATTGATCAACTCGCCTTCGACACTGCACGCAAAGCCTTTGAGGAACGCGACACGATTGAAGAAGGTTTGGGGCCAGTCTACAACGCACAATCGTGCGCCGAATGTCATCAAAGCCCGACGACGGGCGGGATCAGTCAAATCACGGTGCTGCGCGCGGGACATCGTGATCGTAATGGCAACTTTGTCGAAGCACCCGGCGGATCGCTCGTGCAGGATCGCGCGATTCATCCGAGTTTGCAGGAAGTCATCACGCTCGACGAAAACATTACGACCTTTCGCACCTCACTAAATGTGCTCGGCGACGGCTTTGTCGAAGCGATTGCCGACGAAACGCTGCTGGAAATTGCACGCAATCAGGAACGACGTGGCGGCCCGATTGCAGGGCAAGCGATTCAGGTTCCAGTGCTGGAAGCGCCCGGCATCACACGCGTCGGACGTTTTGGTTGGAAAAATCAACACGCGAGCTTGCTGTCGTTTTCGGCAGATGCATATTTGAACGAAATGGGTATCACGAATCGTTTGCTGCGCACGGAAAACACATCGTGGGGACGTTCGGTCGCGGCCTTCGATCCGGTTCCCGAGATTGAAGATCAGGAAGATGACATTGAGTTGTTCACACGCTTTATGCGCGCCTCGAAACCGCCTTCGCGCGATGAAGCGATTGCGAATACGATTGAGGCTCGCGCCGGCGCACAACTTTTCAATCAAATCGGCTGCGCGGTCTGCCATGTCCCGACGATTGTCACTGCGCCGCCTGGCACATCGCTCAATGGCGGAACGTTCATCGTGCCGCCTGCGCTAGGCAGCAAGGCGATTCATCCGTTCAGCGACTTCCTACTGCACGATGTCGGCACGGGCGATGGCATTGTGCAAAACGGCGGACAGGCAACGGCCAACAAACTGCGAACCTCGCCGCTGTGGGGTTTGCGAACGCGCAACCGGTTTATGCACGACGGCTTGTCGTTAACATTGGAAGATTCGATTCGGCGGCATCGCGGCACGTCTACTGGTTCGACCAATCGCTTCAATCAACTGAACGAACGACAACGAGCGCAGGTCATTCGCTTTCTGCGCTCGCTCTAATCAAGACTGCGAGCAGAGGCCAAAATGCCTGCCGCATCGCTGCTGCTCGCAGCCTTTTTACGATTCCTTAACAAATCTCCCGCCGACGCAAATCATCCCTTTACGTTCGCCCGTTACTGTCTCACTTGTCGGTGAGAGAAACCTGAGGCGGAAAGCAAAATATACCTCGCTTCCACCTCTCCAACATGAATTTGCAGGTATATCAATCGAAGCAGAAAGGAAGTATCAAGATGGGAAAAAGCATTTCGTTCACATTGCATCTCGGTCTCAGCATCTTTTTGGTCGGTGCCGCTTTGGCGCAAAGTGGTCGCGCGCCACAAAGTCAATCCGAAACGCGCCCTAAAAACGCGGGCGCAGAAAACGCTGAACAACGCTCAGGCAATCGCCCTGAAAGCCAACGTCAAGGCCCGGAGATTCCGAACCTGACGGACGAGCAAAAGGGACAACTGCAAACTATCCGACAACAATCACGCGAACAGATCGAAACCGTGCGTAGCGACTCGACGCTATCCGATGAAGAGCGGCGCACCCGCATTGATTCAATTCGTCAGAATTCCCGTGAGCAATCACAAAGCGTCCTGACGCCTGAACAACGCGAAGCCGTTGCCAGTCAACGAGGTAATGGCGAAGGTCGCGGTAATCGTCGTCCCGGCACGAATGGTCAAGGCGATGGCGAACGTCCGGCAGGTGCAAATGGACAAGGACAACAAGGCGGCAATCGGCCACAGATGGGTGGACAAAATGGTGGCTTTGGTGGTGGCGGTTTGGGTGGCCCACGCGGAGGGCAAGGTGGGCCACCTTCTCGCGGCGGTCGCGGTGGTAACAGACCATAAGTCAGGAAGCTGAACAAACTTCCGCTGTTGTGTCCGGCAGCGGAAGTTCAGGGACGACAGGCGGGTCGCCGGTCGTCCTTTTTTTTGAGGGTAAGCAATGTTCGATCTCACACAACTGCTACACAACGCACTCAAACTGATGCTCGTCACTGCGATAGTTTTAGGCGGCACCATGATTATTTCCAAGTGGCAACATGCTCGCGCAGCACAAGCCCAGAATCAGGTCGAAATCACGACGCGGGATGGCTACCGATACATCAGGGCGAACGGCATTCCAAATCACACGGCGGGACGCTTTCCCAATCGCGGGAATCCAAATTCGATTCAGGAACAACGCTACACATTTCGCGTTCCGTTACAGCCTCAAATGGCTGCCCGTCCCACCGAAGCACAGCGGCAACCATTTGGCGTGGCGCTGAACGGTGTTCCCTTTGATCCGGGTACGGCTGAATTTTGGAACAACGACCCTAACTGGCGCTATGAAGCATTGTCCGGTTTCATCAATCTGGGGCTGGACAACAATAACGCACACGTTCAACCCAACGGCGCATATCACTATCACGGCTTGCCCATCGGCTTGATTGAGCAACTCCGCGCAGAAAAGAAAATCGCGTTGGTTGGGTATGCTGCTGATGGCTTTCCGATTTATACGCAATATGGTTTTTCTGATCCGAAAAACGCTAAGAGCGCAATCACCGAACTGCGGTCCAGTTATCGGCTGAAAACCGGCACACGCCCGAACGGCCCTGGAAGCAAATATGACGGAACGTTTGTGCAGGATTGGGAATATATTGCAGGGGCAGGAGATTTGGATGAATGCAACGGGCGTTTTGGCGTGACGCCCGAATATCCTGACGGCATTTATCACTATTGCCTGACGAAAGATTACCCGTTTATTCCGCGCCTCTATCGTGGCACACCGGATGAGAGCTTTCGTCGCCGTGGTCCCGGCGGACCTCCCAGCGGCAGACCGCCGGGAGGTTTTCCACCACCCGGCAGACCGCGCCCATAAATAGAAAAAGACCGCCGATCTTTGCTGATCGGCGGTCTTTTGAATTTGGTGGGGATAGAGAGACTCGAACTCTCACGGATTGCTCCACACGCCCCTCAAACGTGCGCGTCTACCAGTTCCGCCATATCCCCAAACACACGACTTTTCAAAGGGCTACTTCTTCTCTGGCGAAGGAGTAGCTGAAGCTTTTGGCTCTTCTTTTTTCGCCGGGCTGGTTGCCGGAGAAGCTGCCACACTGGCAGACGCAGCAGGCGAAGCACTCGGTGAAGCAGCAGGCGAAGTTGCCGCCGCCGGTACAGAAGCTGCGGGCGAAGGCGTTGGCGTCGGAGTTTCGACCGGATCGCCCACGACTGACCGACCTCCGTTAATGCCGGGCAAAGAAAAAATCAGGGCCAGCAGCATAAAAATGATCGCCGCCACGATGGTGGCCTTTTCCAAAGGCTTTTGCGCGCCGCGCGGGCCAAAGGCTGTCTGACTGCCTGCGCCACCAAAGGCCGCAGCCACATCGCCGCCTTTCCCGGATTGCAGCAAAACTACCAAAACCAGGAACACACAAGCTAACACGTAAATTGCGTACAAAATATAAATCAAAGCTGCTACCTACCTAAATAGATGATTTCAAGGCCCTCAAAAGCAAGCGGGGATGATACGCAAAGGACTTAGGGCTGTCAACCATTGGATTGCGAAGGCATCGTTACGCGCAGAAATTTTGCAATCAATTGCTCCCCCACAATCGCCCCGACGCCCACCAAAATCAGCAAGGTACCAATGACAATCGGCCAGGTCAGCCCTTCACCCAGAGTCATCATTCCGAGTGCTACGGCAATGACCGGCGTAATGAGCGAAATCAACATGGTCTTGGTTACGTCCATATGGCGGATTAACCAATAGTACATCGCAAACGCTATGGTCGAACCAACCACAACCAGATACAACAACGAAAGCACTGCGGCTTTTGTCCACGCGAGGTGGAGCGGGTTCCCTTCCCAAATCGTGCCAATCAAAAACAACGGAACCACGCCAATAGTCATTTGACCCGCAGCCATGACCAGCGGGTCAATATTTCGTCCCTGTGCTTTGACAATAATATTGGAGGTCGCTACAAAAAACGCACTGGCAAACAAGGCGGCGCTCCCGGCTAAGGCCATCGTTCCGGCCAATTTAAATTGATCGGAAAAGATCAGCGCCACACCTAAAATGCCAGTAGCAACCCCCAGGGATTTACGCCACGTGATTTTTTCATTTGGCAAAAAGTAATGTGCCAGCACCAAACCGAACGCCGGAATCATGGCCTGTAGCACCGCAGCTAGTCCCGATGTGATGTATTTCTCGCCCCAGAAAATCAGACTGTAGTTGATGCTCATTCCCATCAACCCCGTCCACATAATCACGCGCCAATCCGCCCAATTTTTCGGAACAGCAGTTTTTCGCGCCCACACAATTGCCCATAAAATCAGCGCCGAACAGCCAAATCGTAATCCCGCAAAGGTGAGTGGCGGCAAAACATCCAGACCAATTTTGATAAAAAGCCAAGTTGATCCCCAGATCAAACTGAGGATGGCAAAAACAAGAATTCGCTTATTCATTACAGGGAAAATACAACAGGCGCGAGCTTATTTGAAGCGGTGTGAAGGATAGCCAATGTGAATGTGTGCGCCCGTCGCATTGCCCGGAATCGCGCCGCGAAAGGCGGTGAAGGGTATGCCGCGACTACGCAGATAGCTCATCAAGGCTTGCGCCTCTGCGGTGTCGGGGTGCAGCGCCACATCAAAGGAATTGCTGTGATCGAAGCCTAAACGATTGTGGGTATCCGATTGTCCAAAAGCACTAACGGGCAAGGACTGTCGGAACCGGGCTTGAAAAAATGTTTCGACATCATAAAACCCGCGCAACGACCAAGCAGCGGTTCCCGTGTAACGAATGTAGCGCGTGTTGTCGAAGTACACGCCAGAGGATTGATAGGCTTTCGGCGGCGTTTTGGCAAGCTGCTCCAGATTCACGATTTCAACCATGAATTGATCAGCCTGGGTGATCCGTTTGTTGGTTTCGCCAATTTGTGTGCGCAGGTCTGAGAGCTTTTGCTCCTGCGGTTCGACCTCACGCTTGACCATCAGACCTTGTGCAATCAGAGCCTGTTTTTTTTCCAAAGCGTCAAGCAACAAACGCTCCTGATCCTTCAGTGCGGACAGCAAACCGTCCAGGCTATCCCGATATTTTTTTGTCGCGGACATCAAATCTTCGCGCGAAGCTGCTGCTTTTTGGGCCAGCTCCTTTTGCTCTTCCGCGTTTTTGCGGGCATCGAATTTAGGGTTGGTGGATTTGCGCTGCGCCACGACATTCGGTGCAGCCAGGAAAATCAACAGAATCAGTAAAACAAATCGTCGCACAGTACCTAAAACGTATCACGCGCAAAAAAAGATTCACGAAAGAAGTAATGTTCTACTGCACCGCGCGGTGGAATTTCAAGTCGAAAATTTGTGCGCTACTTTTCGGCATCGCGCAAATCCACCGTGAATGTAACAGGCGTTTCGGCGTTGGCGGCAACCGTGATTGTGTGTTGCGCAAGAAATTGTTGCCGTACTGCTGCCGACAGCTTCAGCGTAGTCGGCAGATTCACCACCAATTGGTGTTCGCCCGCCAGCAAGCCTTCAAATTGAAACCGCCCCTGAACATCCACTTGCGCCATCCGATAATCCTGCATGACCGCACCGCTTACTTTGCGCAAAGCAATATGCACTAATGTTCCAGGCGGCAATTCGCCCCCGACAAAATTCAATTGCCCGCGCACTCGGCCCGTTCCATAAGCCACGATCATCCGCACGCCTGTAACGTGTTCGCCCGCTTGCAATGACACGCCTTCCGTCACATCGGTCGTGCCCTTTTCCACCCGCAGCAAAAATGGACGCGGCCCAGGCACAACGACGTTCCAACTAAGCGCGAGTTTGGCGGGGCCGGGACGCAAACCCGTCAGCCGAAAACTGCCATCAGGATTGAGGCGCACAAAAGCGGCAGGCGGCACAACACTGTTACGGACAGCCCGGTGAAGGCTCACGCTGAACGTTGGGAGACGCGCCAACGACTGCGAATCGTTCGTACCCATAATCACAACGCTACCGTTGATGCTCCCGCCGCGCGCCGCTTTGAGTTCTAATCCGTTCACATCCTCATTCAAAACCTCGAATGACACGGCGTCGGAGTAATATTCGGCACCTTCTTCGACATCAAGATGAGCGACGTGGCGACCTGGACGAAGCCCCTGGAATTGAAACTCGCCCTGCTGATTGGTGCGTTCGGTTGCACGGAGACCAAACTGGCCTTCTTCGCCTTTCACCACGACAGCGCGGATTTGCACGCCTGCGAGCGGCGCACCCGTCGTTGTATCCACGATGCGCCCGCGTGCGGCGTATGTATTTGCCGTTTTGCGGAGGCGGATGTCTATTCCTGTGACTTCATCGCCAGCAGAAACTTCAACGGCTTTGGCCTGATTTTCCTGTAACACACCGGGGTAGTACGTGGGCGGGAGATAAACAGGCGCAGTTGTGGGGTTAACATCTCCCACACACACCAGATATTTGCCGCGCGGCAACCCAAAGATGCGGTACACACCACGATCATCGGTGCGATTTATCTTGTACAGAATGGGGGCGAAGTAGGTTGGGCGCTCTCCCTGGTTGTTGCGGGCGAAATATTGCAGTAACGTGACTTCCTGACTAATTGCGGGCTTGCCAGAGTTATCGGTGATCGTGCCTGTGATGACACCGCCGGGAATGACCGTGAAATCTACGCCTTCGACATCTTCACCGTCTTGCACCAAAACCGTTTTGCCTCTCGCAAAGGGACTGCCTTCGGACACCAACACATCGGTCAGCACGTGCGGAGTGACCAGATAGTTGCCTGCCTTGAGTCCAGTCAGACGATACTGTCCATCGCTGTCGGTGCGCACCGACAGTTCGGCACGATTCCAGCCATTGAATTGATTCGCGGGTTGTGCCGTGACCAGCATACGGACGACTGATTGATCGCCGCGCGTGATGCGCCCCGCAATCGAAGCCGTTCCCGCGTTGTCCGTTTGCGCCAAACCTGGGACTGCCAGAACCAGAAGAACAAAAAAACCTTTGCGCCACATAATTTCCTCCGTTCATTTTTGCAGCACGTAATCTTTCACGCGCTGACAAGCCGTCAAGTCCACTGCTTGATTCGCGGCCTCGGCCTCGCGTCGGAGCTTCGCGCGTTCGCCAGCGTCCCACGCGAGGGGTTTGGCCAGTTTCTCTTCGGATTCGTCTTCCGCCACAGCGCGCGTGAGCAGCCAGTATTTGCCCGGCGCGAGATGACTGAAGGCAAAGCTGCCGCCGCGCGCCACGACTTCGTGGTACCGCACTACATTTTCCGCCCCATCTTTTTCCGCAGGCAGCATCAGGACACGCAACCGAGACGGCGGCTTGTCGCCCGCGACGCGCCCACTCAAGCCTGCTGCGCCTTCGGCCAACGTGACTGTAAACCCAGAGAGTTTTTCGTTGCCTTTGATCGTGACGCCCGTTGCAGCATTGATCGTCGTAACTTTTGGCGTAGCCGTGCGCGGCACGGGCGTTCGAGTGGGAGCCGCAGCGCCAGGCAACGTC
>JAEUQN010000011.1 GCA_016789725.1 Blastocatellia bacterium
GTGATCTTGTTGGGTTTGGCAGTAACGACCGACATCTTCGCCCACTTCGGGTTGATAGAAAATGCTCGAGAAATCCAGGCCCTGCGCTTTCCAATGCTCAATCGCGCGGCGTTTTTCCAGCACTTCGGTGTGACCGACCATTTCTGGAATCGTGCGGAAGCCAAGTTCAGCCATGATCTCGCGGGCTTCCTGTGCGATGAACCGCATGAAGTTCACGACATTGTCTGGCGACCCCATAAACCTCGCGCGCAAGGCCGGGTCCTGCGTCGCCACGCCAACCGGGCACGTGTTCAGATGACACACGCGCATCACGATGCAACCGAGCGTGACGAGCGGTGCAGTAGCGAAGCCGAATTCTTCTGCGCCGAGCAACGCGGCAACAATCACATCGCGTCCCGTCTTCAACTGCCCATCCGTTTCGACGGCAATGCGTGAACGCAGATTGTTCATCACTAAAACCTGATGCGCTTCGGCCAAGCCGAGTTCCCACGGCGCACCCGCGTGTTTGATCGAAGTCTGCGGCGAAGCGCCTGTGCCGCCGTCGTAGCCGGAAATCAGCACGACATCGGCGTGCGCTTTGGCGACGCCTGCGGCCACGGTTCCGACGCCGACTTCGGCCACGAGCTTGACGCTGACGCGCGCGTGGCGATTGGAGTTTTTCAGGTCGTAGATCAACTGCGCCAAATCTTCAATCGAATAAATGTCGTGATGCGGCGGGGGGGAAATCAACCCGACGCCGGGCGTTGAGTGCCGCGTCTTGGCGATCCAGGGATAAACCTTTGAGCCGGGCAACTGACCGCCTTCGCCGGGTTTTGCGCCCTGCGCCATTTTGATTTGCAGCTCTTTCGCGTTGACCAGATATTCGCTGGTTACGCCGAAGCGACCGGACGCGACTTGCTTGATCGCGCTGTTTTTGGAATCGCCATTTTCCATCGGAATATAGCGATCCGGGTCTTCGCCGCCTTCGCCTGTATTGCTCTTGCCGCCCAAACGGTTCATCGCAATCGCGAGCGCCTCGTGCGCTTCTTTGCTGATCGAACCATACGACATCGCGCCGGTCTTGAAGCGTTTGACGATTTCGTCAACGGATTCGACTTCTTCAATCGGTACGGGCGGACGATTCGGTTTGAATTCCATCAGGCCGCGCAGCGTGTACAGTGTTTCCGCCTGCTTATCAATCAGCGCGCTGTATTGCTTGAAGACGTTGTAGTCATTGTTGCGCGTAGCTTTTTGCAGCAGGTGAATCGTTTCGGGATTGAACAAATGCGCTTCGCCTTCTTTGCGCCATTTGTATTGGCCGCCGACGTCCAGCGTTTGCCCGTTGGTTTGCCGTTCGGGGAACGCGTGATTGTGGCGAATCCAAACTTCTTTGGCGATTTGTTCCAAACCCACGCCGCTGACGCGTGATGCTGTGCCGGTGAAGTATTTGTCAATTACATCCTGATTCAATCCAATCGCCTCGAAGATTTGCGCGCCTGTGTAGCTCTGCACGGTCGAAATGCCCATCTTTGAGAGGATTTTGACGACGCCTTTGGTTACGGCTTTGATGTAGTTGTATACCGCTTTGTCGTGGTCTACGCCTTTCAGCAAGCCCGTATTGATCATGTCGTGCATCGTCTCGAACGCAAGGTACGGATTGATTGCCGCAACGCCGTAACCGAGCAGCAACGCAAAATGATGCACTTCGCGCGGCTCGCCCGATTCTAGCACCAGGCCGCATTGCGTGCGGGTGCCTTCGCGGATCAAATGATGATGCACGCCTGCAACAGCCAATAACGACGGGATTGCGGCGTGGTCGCGGTCAATGCCGCGATCTGACAAAATGATGATGTCGAAGCCGTCTTTGATCGCTTGCGACGCCTGTTCGCAAAGCCGCGTCATCGCTTCTTCTAAGCCATTCGCGCCGCGATTCACATCGAACAGCATCGGCAGTGTGATGGATTTGAAACCGAGCACACTGTCATCACGCAGGTTGCGCACTTTCTCTAAATTTTCGTTCGTGAAAATCGGCGTCTTGAGCGCAATTTGACGCGCGACTTCGGGCGTCGGCTCCAGCATATTCGCTTCCGGCCCAATGGTCGTTTCAGCAGACGTGACCAACTCTTCGCGGATGGCGTCAATCGGCGGATTCGTGACCTGCGCAAACAGTTGCTTGAAGTAACTGAACAGCGGTTGCGATTTATTCGACAGCACGGCGAGCGGCGTGTCAGTTCCCATCGAACCAATCGCTTCGGCTCCGCTTGCGCCCATCGGCGTCAACAGCATCGTCACTTCTTCAGCGGTGTAGCCGAACGCTTGCTGACGCGTCAGCACCGTTTTGTGATCGGTTTCGTGTACGTGCGGCGGGTCGGGCAGGTCTTCGATCTTGACTGTATTTTGCGCCAACCATTCGCCGTATGGATGCTCTTGCGCGAGTTTAGTTTTCAATTCTTCGTCATCAATGATGCGGCCTTCGTTCAAATCGGCGAGCAGCATGCGTCCCGGTTGCAAACGGCCTTTGTAGGCAATGTTTTCGGGCGCGATGTCGAGCACGCCGACTTCCGAAGACATAATCAGGCGATCATCTTTGGTGACGTAATAGCGCGCCGGGCGCAGGCCATTGCGATCCAAAGTTGCGCCGATTTGAATGCCGTCGGTGAAGGCGACCGCCGCCGGGCCGTCCCAGGGTTCCATCATGCACGAATGATATTCATAGAACGCCTTCTTCTCGGCGCTCATAGATTCGTGACCGCTCCACGGCTCAGGAATCATCATCATCAGGACGTGAGCAATTGAGCGGCCCGTGAGTGTCAGCAGTTCGACGACGTTATCGAACATCCCGGAATCGGAATTGTTGACATCAATCACGGGACGCATCTTCTGCAATTCCTCATCTCCAAACAGTGCCGATTGCAGCCGTGATTCGCGCGCGTGCATCCAGTTGATATTGCCACGCAGCGTGTTGATTTCGCCGTTGTGGCACAGATAGCGATAGGGATGCGCGCGGTTCCAGCTTGGGAATGTGTTGGTTGAAAAGCGCGAATGCACCATGCCGAGCGCCGATTTCATATCGGGATCGCGCAGGTCAGGATAGTACGGCCCCAACTGCGACGAATTGAGCATGCCTTTGTAGACGAGTGTTTTGTGCGACAGGCTGGCAAGGTAGAAGGTCTCGCCATTTGGAATTCCTGCCCGACGCACTTTGCGGATGCCACGTTTGCGAATGATGCAAAGCTTGCGCTCAAACGCGAGACCGTCGGGCGTTTCTTTGACTTTCCCTTTTTTGATGAAGACCTGCCGCATAAACGGTTCAGCATTCAATGCCGTCGGGCCAATCATGGAATTATCGGTTGGCACATCGCGCCAGCCCAGCACTTCCTGTCCTTCTTCCGCGACGACATCTTCAAAGATTTTGACGCAACGTTTCCGTGAGGCGACATCCTTCGGCAGAAATACATTGCCGACGCCGTACAGACCCGGCAGCGGCAAATCCATTCCCAGTTTCTCACATTCCTTTTTGAGAAAAGTGTGCGGCGTCTGAATCATAATGCCCGCGCCATCGCCCGTATTCTTTTCGCAACCACACGCACCGCGATGCTCAAGCTTAACGAGAATTTGCAGCGCCTGTTCAATGATGTCGTGCGACTTGCGATTTTTCAGATCCACGACGAAGCCCATTCCACAGGCATCATGTTCGTGCGCGGGATCGTATAAACCTTGCTTAGGAGGAAGTCCGAATTGTGTCATAACGCAATACCTGAAGAAGGAAATCAAAAAGCCTCAGCGGTTTGTTTCTTTCGCTGAGGCTTTCTTTGCTTTTCGTTTTGGTTTTGAAACCTAACTCTTGCCGTCAGCTACCAAATTATCTTTCGATTTAAGAAGAGTAAGTGAGACGTTTATCGCCCCACGTTTAGAGCTTTTGGCTGCCAACGGCGGCATTGCAACCATCGTTGCAGCGCAAAGCGCAGAGCCGATCTTAGTCTGATGAAGAGAAGAACCGTTGGGCATAACCCTTACTTAAAATGACTACCAGGTTGATAGGGTACAAAGCAGATGGAACAAATAAATTACAAAATCTGAGCGTCGAACTATACGGTACACCGACTGGTTTGTCCAATGAGATTCTTTTATCCAGCGATAAATTTCGATTATTTTTGTCGGATGAATCTGGGTTTCCGACAATTTTGTTGGAAGCTAAACTTCAGAGCAGGCAGAGCTTTTTGTTAGCTTCAAGGCGATGAATTTTTCGTCTCAAAATGGATTTCGCTCACGACGCGCTTTCTCGCTCTAGGGTTTTGCATTACGATTCCGCGCACCTTAATTTTTATTGCGGCTTGTTTTTATGGCTCGAACCTTCATCATTAAATCCGATCAGGCCCGTCCCGCCTCGCTTATCAATTACAGTCAAGAATTGAATGCGGAGCAGCGTGCCGTCGTCAATGCTGGTGGGGGGCCACTGCTTGTTATTGCCGGAGCGGGCTCCGGCAAAACGCGAACGCTCACGTATCGCGTCGCGCGGCTGATTGAATTGGGTGTTGCGCCGGGGCGAGTCCTGCTGCTGACATTCACGAATCGTGCCGCGCGCGAAATGCTGAGCCGTGTTGAGTCATTGCTCAAAACTGACACGCGCAAAACCTGGGGCGGCACGTTTCACTCCATTGGCAACCGCATCCTGCGCCGTCACGCCGTCAGCTTGGGCTACGAAAGCAATTACACGATTTTGGATTCCGAAGACGCGAAGGAATTGATTGAATCGTGCATCGAAGAAGCCGCGATTGACACGAAGGCGAAACGCTTTCCGAAAGGCGAAGTGTTGCGCGAAATGTTCAGCTTTGCGACGAACACGGACACGATGCTCGAACAAGTCATCGCCAAACAATATCCGCATTTCGAGCCGCTGACAGCACAAATCAAGCGCGTAGATTTTCTGTATCAGGATCGCAAACTTGCGCGCAATGCGATGGATTATGACGATCTGCTGGTGAACTGGAAAAAGCTGCTCGAAACCAAACCGGACATCGCCGCGATTTATCAGGATCAGTTTCAGCACATCCTGGTGGACGAATATCAGGACACAAACACGCTGCAAGCCGACATTATTGATTTGCTCGCCGCCAAGCATCGCAACATGATGATCGTGGGCGACGATGCCCAAGCGATTTTTGGCTGGCGCGGCGCGAACATCGAAAACATTTTGAGCTTTCAGCAACGATACCCGGACGCCCAAATGTTCAAGCTCGAAAGCAATTACCGTTCGACGCCGGAAATCCTGATGCTGGCGAATGCGGCGATTCATCACAACCGCAAACAGTTTCCGAAAAATCTGCAAGCGATTCGTCCGAGCCAGAATTTTCAGCCCGCGCTGATTCCGTGCCGCGACGCCGATCAACAGGCTGCCTTTGTTGCCGCGCGCATTTTGGAATTGCGTGATGAAGGCGTACCGCTCGACGAGATCGGCGTGCTGTATCGTTCGCATTTTCACGCGATGGAATTACAACTGGAACTCACGCGGCGCGGCATCCCGTATGAAATTCGCTCCGGCGTGCGTTTCTTTGAGCAGGCGCATATCAAAGACGTGACTTCATATCTGCGCCTGATCGTGAATCCGCGCGACGAAATTGCTTGGAAGCGCGTGCTGAAGCTGATTCCGAAAATCGGCAACGCGACAGCGGCGAGAATTTGGGAACGGCTCGCGGAATCAAACGATGCGCTGGCTTTGGTCAAGCCTGATGTGTTCGGTCACGACGCGATTGCTCCATCATTGCCCAAAGGCGCACAAACCGGCTGGCAGGAATTCGTCGAACTTATCAAAGCGTTGACCGAAGAAGGCACGATCAACAATCCGACGAAACAAATCGAACTCATCCTGGAGCGCGGCTACAACGAATACTTGCAGTCTTCGTTCGACAACGCCGAAGCGCGCGAAGAGGATTTGAAACAGCTTGCCTTGTTTGCCGGACGCTACGACACGACCGAACAATTCCTGAACGAACTCGCGCTGATTCAAACCGAATCCGGCGCGTTGATGGGCGAAGATGTCGTGATGGGCGGCGACGAAGACGAACGCCTGGCGTTGTCTTCGGTGCATCAGGCGAAAGGCCTGGAGTGGAAAATCGTGTTTGTGATTTGGGTGACGGATGGTCGCTTTCCGTCCGCCCGAAGTTTGCGTGAACCGGAAGGCGAAGAAGAAGAACGCCGCTTGTTTTATGTCGCATTGACGCGGGCGCGCGATGAGCTTTATGTCACCTACCCCATCGTCGAAAACGAACGTGGGCGGCAGACCATTATTCAACGTCCCTCGCGCTTTGTCTTGGAAGTGCCGCGCAGTTTGTTTGAGATTTGGAATGTAGACGAAGAGCCGCTCGCATTTGATACCATCGAAGAAACAAAACTCATCAACTGATCGCATTCATCATTCATTCTTCATCATTTCAATCGCTCTGAGCAGGCGTGCGGTGCAACGGTTCACGAAAATTCCTAATACAATCAGCCCTAAAATTACAATGGTGTAACTGCCTACTGTCCCAATCAGCAACAACCAATGGGTGCGGTTGTTATGTTCCATTGCAAAGAGGAATGTAACCAGGAAAAGTCCTTCAAAAAGCGCTGCGCCAACCAAGGCCCATTTAAATTGTCGCTCGGTTTTTTCAATGCGATCCAGCGCCGCCCCGCGCACGCGATTTAGATGGTTGTCTGCCATATGTTCCTCCATTTATTGACGACGATATTGGTAGTACGCCGCAAACGCCAGTACTGCAAATTCAATGATTGCATACGCGATGACAGCGAGTTTCGTATGCTTGTCAGTGTTGTTCATTTTTGGACGGCGGATGCCGGTTTGCGTGTTAACAGATAGATCAATGGCCCGAAGGAGCCAAGTACCAGTGTGGCAATGATCCAGGGCCAGGCGTTGCGTCCCGTGGCTTTGGCATCGTGCCACATCCACACTATGGCAAGCGTCAGTGCGATCACTAAATCGGCCAAGACCTGACCTCCGCCAAAGCTTTGAAAGTGTGGTGCGATGATGCCCCAGTAACCGTGTTGCCAAAGCGCCGTGACGGTGAGCGCGCCAAACAAGATAAGAGTGATCGTCAACAAGATGCGGTGCATAAATAAACCTTTCCTGCGTTACTTTTGTAATTGTTGGCGTAGACTGGTCAGCCCATACGACAACCTTGATTTCACGGTTCCAATGGCCACCCCTAGCACGTCTGCGATTTCATCCAGCGTCAAATCGTGCAGGTAATGCAGTACGATTACGGCGCGACTTGCAGGCGAAAGCCGCGCGAGCAAATGCGGAAGCCGAGGCAGCAATTCAGCGGCGAAATGTTCTTCGTGTTGCGCGGGAATGGCTTGTAACAACTCTTCGTTACGTTCCTGTTCTTTCCATTGTTTTTCGCGCTTGAGCCACTTGAACGTTTCGCGCGTGGCGATGCGATAGGCCCACGGGCGAAACAATTCCGGTTCGCGCAGCCAACCAAGCTTGCGATAAATCAGCACGAACACTTCCTGCAAAATGTCTTCCGCCAATGACGCATCGTTCGTCAGACTGACAACGTAGCGATAAAGCGGTATTTGCACGGCCTGCAACAATTCATCGAAAGCAATGCGGTCGCCAGCCTGCGCGCGCAGCACCCACCGCATTTCCTGCTTGTCGCTTTCCATTTGCTGCCTCCACTACATAAGAGCCGAGAGCCAGGTGAAGTGTTCGGACGAAAAATGAATTGTTCGTTGGTTTGCGCCGCGAATCTTTGTACAATCAGGCGTCGCAGACGGAATTACATTATGAACGAACTCGACACTACTCACGATCCCCGCACCGCGCGTTTCAATGGTCTCAGGCACATGGTCGGTAATACGCCTTTGCTGGCGGTGCATTTCAAATTCCGAGGCCAACATCGCGTCATTTACGCCAAAGCCGAATACCTGAACCTGACGGGCAGCATCAAGGATCGCATGGCGTTTTACATTTTGAAGAAAGCGTATCAGACCGGAGAAATTCAGCCCGGTGATTTAATTGCTGAAGCGACCAGCGGCAACACCGGGATTGCGTTTGCCGCACTGGGCCGCGCGCTCGGTCATCCGGTGCGAATTTATATGCCCGATTGGATGAGCGTCGAGCGCGTGCGTTTGATTCAAAGCTTCGGCGCAGAAATCATTCCCGTCAGCCGCGAACAGGGAGGGTTTCTCGGCAGCATTCAGCAAACCGAAGAGTTGCAACAAACACGCGGCAACGTGTTTTTGCCGTGCCAGTTTTCCAATTGCGCGAACGTCGAAGCGCACGAACAAACAACCGGGCCAGAAATCCAGGCGCAGTTGCAATCGCGCGGTTTGCAGCCGGATGCGTTTGTGGCCGGTGTTGGCACGGGGGGGACAATTATGGGGACTGGTAAATATTTGCGGCGCATCAATCCCAACATTCGCTTGCACCCGCTTGAGCCTGCCGAATCGCCGACGATGTCCACCGGACACAAAGTAGGATCGCACCGGATTCAGGGCATCTCCGATGAATTCATACCTGCAATTGTCGAACTGAATCAACTTGATCGAATCCTTGGCGTACCGGACGGCGATGCAATTCTGATGGCGCAGAAACTGGCGGCTGATCTCGGCTTGGCCGTTGGCATTTCATCCGGCGCAAATTTCATCGGTGCTTTGATGGCGCAGAATGATCTGCGCGACACCGCCGTGGTGGCGACCATTTTCTGCGATGACAACAAGAAATATCTCAGCACCGATTTGTTGCGCAAAGAACCTGTCAAAGACGGCTATCTCAGCCCGGAAGTGGAATTGCTGCACTACGAAGCTTTGCGCCGCGATTGCTTTTTGTGTCAGGAGCAACCACGCCCGTAAACCGAAGATTTACTTTTGTAATTCGGCCTGAAGCCGTTACAATCTGATCCATCCCCGATAGGTGCCGAACCAGAGACCCGACCCCGCCATTACGACGCACGCGCCCCACGTTTCTCACGACTACGCCGATTTCGCGTTCCTCATAATTTATGAATCAAGCTACTTCCCCTCAACGCTGGCAACAGGTCAAGGCTATTTTTCAGGATGTGGTTGAATTAAAACCGCCAGAGCGCGCCGCGTTTCTTACTTCAGCTTGCAAGGGCGATCAGCATTTGCGCGCCCAGATTGAGCGAATGCTGGCCGCAGATGACAGCGCCGACAGCTTTTTGGAAAGCTCGCCCGTGCATCACCTGCTCGAAGCCACACAGCCCGTCAAAATGGGACAAGCCATCGGCTCATACCGAATCACCGACAATCTTGGTGTGGGAGGCATGGGCGAAGTGTATGTTGCGCAGGACCTGCGGCTTGAACGCAATGTGGCGGTCAAATTGTTGCCTGCGGTTTACACGCTTGATGAATCGCGCGTGCAACGCTTTGTGCGTGAGGCCAAAGCCGTCTCGGCGCTGAATCATCCGAACATCGTCACGATTCACGAAGTTGGTCAAAGCGACCAGACACATTTCATCGTGACCGAACTGGTCGCAGGCAAGACGCTGCGCCTTCTGCTGGACGAGCGTTCCTTGCGTTTGACCGAAACGATTGACATCGCTATCCAAATTGCCAGCGCCCTTTCATCCGCCCATGAAGTTGGAATTGTTCATCGAGACATCAAACCCGAAAACGTGATGGTGCGACCGGATGGCATTGTGAAGGTGCTGGACTTTGGGCTGGCTAAACTCACAGAACGACGCGGGGATGATGCGATAGAGCGACAGAGCGAAGAACCCGATACCTGGCTCGCCGCGTCGCACTCCACTACGCCCGGCTTGGTGATGGGAACCGCGCGATACATGTCGCCCGAACAGGCGCGCGGCGTGAGCGTGGACGAACGAAGTGACATCTTCAGTCTTGGCGTCGTGCTCTACGAAATGCTCGCCGGGCAGCCGCCGTTTCAAGGCGAGACGACAACGGATGTCATCATTGCCGTAGTCGAAAAAGACCCGTGTCCGCTGTCGCAACTGGTTCCTGATGTGCCACGTGTATTGGAACAACTCGTGGTTAAGGCGCTGCAAAAAGATCGTAATGCGCGCTATCAAACCAGTGCTGACATGCTGGCTGATCTCAAAGCCTTTCGCCGCACGCTGGATGACGAAGAAAGTCGTGAGTTACGGCGCGTGTCGTTGCCTGCGCCGCAAGATACAGCCTCGCGCTTTTCGTTCACGGCTGAATACGTCACGGCGCAAATCAAACAACACAAACGCGCTTCGGTTGCGGCGTTGGGGATCGTGATCGCGGCAATGGCAATCGTGACGTGGTTCTTCGCTTCTAACCGCACGTATGCGCTGTCAGAAAAAGACACCGTGTTACTCGCCGATTTCGTCAACAACACCGGCGAGGCGGTTTTTGATGGTGCGCTCAAACAGGCTTTGGCCGTGCAGTTGGAACAAACGCCGTTTCTGAATTTCTTTCCTGAAGAGCGCGTACGCGAGACGTTGAAGCTGATGAATCGCGCGCCCGACGAACGATTAACCCGCGAAGTCGCGCGGGAGATTTGTGTGCGACAGGGATTGAAAGCCGCACTCGTCGGCACGATTGCCAAATTTGATCGCAACTATTCGATCACGCTCGAAGCAGTCAACGCCGAAAATGGAGCGGCGATTGCGCGCGCTTTAGTCGAAGCCGAAGGCCGCGACGAAGTATTGCAGCAGCTCGGCAAAGCCGCTGATCAATTGCGCGAAAAGTTGGGCGAGTCGTTAAGTTCGATGCAGCGCTTTGCCGCGCCGATGGAACAGGCGACGACCTCTTCGTTGGATGCGCTGAAAGCCGTGTCGTTAGCGCGCGATCAGTTTCTGAAGGGCCAGCGCCTGGAAGCGATTGCACTCTACAAACGTGCGATTGAAATTGATCCGAATTTTGCGTTTCCATACTCGCGCTTGGCGAATGCTTACGATGGCGTTGGCCAGGCTGATCTGGCGCGCGAGTATGCAGAAAAAGGCTACGCCCTGCGCGAACGGACAAGCGAACGCGAGAAGTTTTATATCACTTCGATCTATCACGATTGCGTGACCGGCGAGATTGAACAGGACATCGAAACGCTGAAGGTTTGGGCAAACACCTATCCACGCGACGTTTATCCGCACAACACGTTGGCGATGCGCTATCACTGCCTTGGTGCATTTGAAGAATCCATCAACGAAGCGCGCGAGGCGATGCGTCTTGACCCGAACTATGTGTTCCCGTACGGCAATCTGGCCGCTGGGTTGATGCGATTGAACCGCTACAACGAAGCACAAACCACCTTGCAGCAGGCGCGCGAACACAAGCTGGATTCGATGCTCTATCACCTTGTGTTGTTCCGTGTCGGTTTTGCGCAGGATAATCAGGAACTAATCAATCAACAAATCAATTGGGGCAAAGGTCGCCTGGACGAAGTGTATTCGTTCGCGTGGCAATCGCTGACCGCTTCTTTTGGCGGACGGATGCGCGACGCGGACGACTTTACGCAACGCGCGATTTCATTGGCGGAGCAACGAAATCTCCGCGAGGCCGCCGCTTCGTTTTTAGTGGATAGCGCCGCGCGGCAAGCTTTGGTGGGAAATCAGGAACTGGCCCAAATCAACCTGACCAAAGCGCAATCGCTTTCGTCATCTGTCCTGACACGCGGCTTTCGCAACGTGATCGTGTTACCACTTGGGCCGTTAGCGTGTGCTTTGAATGGCAACCTCGCACAAGCCCAAATGTGGATTGAAGAAACGAACAAACGGCATCCCCACAATTCGCTTTCGCAAAAAGTCTGGATTCCCGTCACCCGCGCTGCAATTGAATTGCGACAGGGGCGCGCGGACAGAGCGATTGAGTTGTTGAAGTCTGCGGAACCGTACGAACCCGCGTCGTCCTTCTGGCCCACGTGGCTGCGCGGACAAGCGTATTTACAGGCCAAACGTGGTCCCGAAGCCGCCGCTGAATTTCAAAAGATCATCGCCCATCGCGGCTGGGAGCCGACTTCGATGCTGTGGTCACTCGCGCATTTGGGATGGGCGCGCGCCGCCGCGCTGAACAACGACGCGCCGAAAGCAAGGCAACTGTACGAACAATTTTTCCAATTGTGGAAAGACGCCGATGCGGATGTGCCGTTGTTGATCGAGGCAAACAAGGAATTTGAAAAAGTAAGATGAGATGAGAGTAATGGGAGAAATGGGAATTAAGGGAGCGAAATAAAATTGTCTCTCATTACTCCCATGCACCCACTATCACATCTTGACTCTCATTTATCGCCCGCCTACTCTCAGCGCGTATGTTTGCCGAAGTCGCCATCCCTCTCTATGTTCACCAAACTTTCACCTATGCCTTGCCCGAAAGCTTTGCCGCGCAGGCGCAACCAGGCTGTCGCGCATTGATTCCGTTTGGTCGCCAATTGCTCACCGGCTACATCGTAGACATTCACAACACGCTCGAAGACGCCGGACTTGATGCCGAAAGCACTGAGATCAAAGCGGTCGAGGAGCTTTTCGACACCGAGCCGCTGGTCACGCGCGAGTTGCTGGATTTGACCAAATGGATTGCGGATTATTACTTTGCTCCGTGGGGCGAAACGATCAAAGCGTGTCTGCCCGCAGGCATCAACGCCGAAGCCGAAACGATGTTGTCATTGACGACCAACGCGCAAGCAGCATTGTCAAATCTGCCCGCCAAGCCCACGACGAAATTGCAAGCCTTGCAATTCATCGCCGCAAATCTGGACGAAAACGGCGCAATGAATTCGCGCCTGCTCATCAAAGAATTCGACAAAGCGAAAGCAGGTGCGCTGATTCGTGAGCTGGAAAAATCCGGCTACATCATCGTCACGCGACAGATGCAAGACGCCGCCGTGAAGCCGAAAAAACAGCAGGCCGTGCGGTTGCGCGACGGGGAGATGGGGGGAGGGGGAGATGGGGGGAGAGAAAAGCCGCTGAATGAGCAACAACAGCGCGTCATCAAAACGTTGCTGGAAGCAACCGAACCACTTGGTTTGACACAATTGACCGAAGCCGCCGATGTCAGCACTTCGGTGGTCAAAACCTTGGAAAAACGCGGCCTCGTCGAAATCTTCGTGCGCGAAGTGCGCCGCGATCCGCTGGCCCATTTGAAGAATCTTTCCGCCGATGAATTGGAGCTGATGCCGCAACAAGCCGAAGCTCTCGACGCCATCACGACCGCGCTTGCAGCCAATAAATACGCGGCGTTTCTGCTGCACGGTGTCACCGGCAGCGGCAAAACCGAAGTCTACATTCGCGCGATGCGAGCCGCGCTCGAACAAGGCAAAACCGCGTTGATGTTAGTGCCGGAAATCTCACTGACGCCAATGTTTGCGCGCCGCCTCTCCGCACATTTCGGCGATGCCGTAGCGATTCTGCACTCGTCGCTGTCCGATGGCGAACGGCTTGACGAATGGAATCGCCTGCGCACGGGCGAAGCACGCATCTGCATCGGCGCGCGTTCCGGTGTGTTTGCACCGCTCGAAAATCTCGGCCTGCTGATCGTGGACGAAGAACACGAAGCCGCGTACAAACAGGACAGCGAACCGCGCTATCACGGGCGCGATACGGCAATCGTGCGTGCGCTGAAAGCCAACGCTGTCGTCGTCCTCGGCAGTGCAACGCCTTCGATGGAGTCGTTTCACAACGCGCACACAGGCAAGTACACATATCTGAAAATGGACACGCGCGTCAGCGGTCGTCCGCTCGCGCCCGTCGAAGTCGTAGACATGCGCGAAGTCTTTGCGCGCCACGGCAAGCAGCAAATCTTCTCTGACGAAATGAAAGCCGCCATCGCTGAAAATCACGAACGCGGCAAGCAAACGCTGGTGCTGCTGAACCGGCGCGGCTTCTCGTCCTTCCTGCTCTGTCGCGGCTGTGGCCACAAATCGCATTGCCCGAATTGCGATGTGGCGTTGACCTACCACAAATCCGAAGCGCGCCTCGTCTGCCATTACTGCGGCCATCAGGCACGAGTCCCGCGCGCCTGCGAAAACTGCTCCGGCCCCTATATTTACTATGTCGGTGAAGGCACGGAACAAATCGAATCGTTGTTGCAGGAACTCTATCCCGATATGCGCATCGCACGTTTAGACCGCGACACGACGCGCCGACGCGGAGCCTTTGAAAAGCTGCTCGGAGCCTTTGCCCTCGGCGAAATTGATTTGATGGTCGGCACGCAAATGATCGCCAAAGGTCACGACTTTCATAACGTCACGCTCGTCTGCGTGATTTCGGTGGACGCGGGCTTAGCCATCCCCGACTTCCGTTCGGCTGAGCGCACGTTTCAATTGCTCACCCAGGTCGCAGGCCGCGCCGGACGTGGCGAAGACCGAGGCCGCGTGCTGTTGCAAAGCTATCACCCAGAGCATTACGCGCTGGAATACGCGCAGACGCAGGTCTACGAAAAGTTTTACGAACACGAGATTCACTTCCGCCAGCAAATGCGCTACCCGCCATTCGTAGCGTTGATCAACGTCCTGATTCATCACGCCGAATACGCCAAAGCCACCACCGTCGCTGCCGAATTCGCCCGCCTGCTGAAAGCCGCCGACAAAGAACAAGCCTTACGCATCTTAGGCCCTGCGCCCGCGCCCCTTGCCCGCATCAAAGGCGAGCATCGGTTGCAGGTGTTGATTAAGACGAAGAACCGAAGAGTGGCAAGAGAAGCACTGGATGCGGCGATGCTGGCGTTGAAGGAACAGGCGTGGGATTTGCGGATGCTGAATGTCGAAGTTGATCCGGTGAGTTTGATGTAATTTTTGATCAGTTTAGGAGGTAAAGAATGAAGACCTTGATCGCAGTTTCTATTCTTAGTTTTTGTCTCACACAATCACCTATGACCATAAAAGAATCTGACAGACAACACGAAGGTTTTGTAGGAGATGTCAAAACAGTCACAACATATTTGTCTCTGGTGTCTGGAAATTGGCAATCAACACCGCGCAGGAAGCAGTGCAAGTTTAGGACGGTAAGATATGACTCAAATGGTCGGCTAATCCAGAGTTCTCTTTATCCTGATTGTGGACGGGGTGGCGAATTTCGTGACACGTTTACTTACGACAAAGAAGGGAATCGTTATGACAAAAATGAAATGATTGAAGTCAAAAGTGGAATCCCTGCCGGGCCTCCGCCAATGGCCGGGAAACCAATTCTTGAAGATGAGGCTGTGAAGGCTCCCAGCGCGACATTCAAATATGACGATCAGGGAAAAAGAGCGGAACAAGCAGGGCTTTTTAGCGATGGAAAGCTTATGCACAGGTTCATTTATAAGTACGATGAGAAAGGGCGATTAGCTGAAATTTTGCGTTATTATCCCGAAGAAAAAACACCCCGCAAAACTGCATATTCATATTTCGCAGACCAACAATTTCCTGTGGCTTGGATAGAATATGACGCCAACGGCAAGCTATCGCAAAGGTATGTTTTTTCTGATTATTCTCTCAATGCAATGGGCGATTGGATCAAGCGCAAAGCGGTGATTGAAGACGGCGCGGGCAAAAGAGTTGGTTGGGAATCGCGCCAGATCGAATACCATCCAGTGAGGAAATAAATCTATGACAAAACCGAAAAAGCAAAACAAACTCGTAACAACCGAAACAAAAATCGCAGGCTATGACAACATCCTGAACGACCTTGTTGACTTGCTTGAATCTGCGCGTCGTACTTCAGCCCGCGCAGTCAACGCCGTGATGACCGCAACATATTGGGAAATGGGGCGGCGCATTGTCGAGTCAGAGCAAAAGGGGAAAAAGCGTGCTGAATATGGCAAAGAACTAATGGTGCAGCTTGGCACGGATTTGACCAAGCGGTTCGGTCGAGGCTTTAGTTGGCGCAATATTTTTCAGATGCGATCTTTTTATTTGGCCTATCCTGCAATTTTGCAGACAGTGTCTGCAAAATCTAATCTCTCAGAAATTGCGAAACAGTTTCCCCTGCCCTGGTCTCATTACGTCAAGCTGCTCGGTGTCAAAAGCAATGAAGCGCGGGCGTTCTACGAAGCAGAAGCCTTGCGCGGTGGCTGGACAGTGCGGCAGCTTGATCGTCAAATCAACAGCCTGTTTTATGAACGCACCGCGCTTTCGCGGAACAAGGCGGCGATGCTGACCAAAGGTGCGAAGCCGAAGCCCGAAGATGCCGTGACGCCCGAAGAAGAAATCAAAGACCCGTTGGTGCTCGAATTTCTCGGCCTAAACGACAGATTTTCCGAACACGAATTGGAAACCGCGCTGCTCGATCATTTGCAGGAATTTCTGCTTGAGCTTGGCAACGAGTTTACATTTGTCGGACGGCAAAAGCGGATGCGCATTGATGACCAATGGTATCGCGTAGATTTGGTGCTGTATCAGCGGCGATTGCGATGTTTGCTGATGCTGGATTTCAAGCTTGGCAAGCTGACGCACGCGGATGTTGGGCAAATGCACTTGTACTGCAACTACGCGCGCGACCAGTGGACGTTGCCGGACGAAAACCCGCCTGTGGGATTGATCCTCTGTTCCAGTAAAGGCGAAGCGTTGGCGCGCTATGCGCTCGAAGGTTTGCCGAACAAAGTGATGGCGGCGGAATATCGCGTGGCATTGCCGGACGAACAATTGCTGGTCGCGGAAATCGAAAAGACTCGTCACTTGCTTGAAACACAACGCATCATCAAAGGGAAACGCTGATGTAGGTTATAATGCCGCTGAGGTACGAGCTATGAGTATTGTCGTTGAGGCTGAAAAATACATCTCGTCATTGACGCGCGCCGAAAAAGCGCAGGTCTTGCAATGGATCGTGCGCGACTTGGGCGATTCGTTTCCCGGCATTGAAAGCACAGCGGGCGTTTGCGGTGGTGCGGCACGCATTGTCCGCACACGCATCCCAATTTGGACGTTGGAGCAAGCGCGCCGATTAGGCACAAGCGAAGCGGATATTCTCAAGGCTTTTCCTACATTGCGCGCCGAAGACTTGGCCAATGCCTGGGCATATGTTCGTTCGCACAAACAAGAGATCGAACAGGAAATTCGGGAAAACGAAGAGGCTTGAGCGATGGCGCGTTTATACTCGAACGAAAACTTCCCATTGCCTGTGGTGCAGGAATTACGACGCTTAGGCCATGATGTTTTGACCGTGCAAGAAGCGGGCAATGCCGATCAATCCATTCCTGACGACGCAGTTTTAGCATTTGCCTGTTCTGAACAACGCACTATCCTGACGCTCAATCGGCGTGACTTTATCAACCTGCATAACTCTCAATCACCGCACTTTGGCATTATTGTTTGCACGTATGACGCGGACTTTGCTGGACAAGCGCAAAGAATTCACCACGCTATCGAATTGCAGCCGTCTCTCCAAAATGAACTACTTCGTGTAAATCGCCCGCAGAAATAAATCGAAAAAATTAGCACTTGCTCGAAACGCAACGCATCATCAAGGGCAAAAGGTAACAACGGGTGAGGGAATTGCGAGAGACTCGCGCCTCCCTCCGCGTGTTAGTTTTTCTTCGCAGGCGGTTGGCGGAACGACCGCTCCACCCAATCCTTCACATCCGTAGACACCGGCCCATCGCGCCACAGCCAGCGCATCATTTCCGGCATAATCATCCCGCCGTATTTTTGCCCGTGCAGATTCATGCTCCACGAATAATTCACATCATAACCTTTCTGTGTCAGCGCCTTCATCAACCGGACGTTCTGATAAAACCAGTCGCGCTTTTCGTCATATTCACCATTCGCCCGCAGTCCGCGATTGTCGTTGCGCCCGTCACAGAGATACACGCGAATTGGTTTCTTTTCGCTTTGCAGCACAAGGTCGGGATAGACGTGGCCGCCGCGCAGGTTCACGAAGCTGCCAACATTGCTCAGCACTTTGCGAAATTCATTGGGGCGCTGCCACGCGACCGTGAACGCGGCAATCGCACCCGAGCTGGAACCGCCAATGCCGCGCATTTCCGGGTCTTTGGAAATGTTGTATTCCTTATTCAGCACGGGCAGCAGTTCTTCGGTAATCACGCGCGCGTATTTGTCATCCAGCGTGTTGTATTCCGTAGGCCGATTGACGGTGCGGTCACCCCATTCCTGCGCGTTCGGTTCGGGCTGTTCGGGCGTGCGACCGGGATTGATGAAGACGCCAATCATCACCGGAATCTCACGCCGATAGATCAAATTGTCCATCACATTCTGCGCGCGAATATCGCCTTCGGGATGCATAAAGGCGTGGCCGTCCTGAAAGACCATCAGCGCCGCCGGAACTGCCGGATCATATTGCGCCGGAACGTAGACCCAATAGGTGTGCTGCGTGCCGGGATACGCGCCGCTCGTGCTCGGCAACGTGTACGGCCCGCGAATCTCCCCCTTAGGCACGCCTTCCTGCGGGAACGAATCCGGCCCCAACCGATATTGCGAATTCGGATGCGGCCCCGGCGGCAGCGGCGGCGGGCCGGGGCGCGCGGCTTGTGGATTGGGTTGCGACGGAGTTGTTTGCGGTGTGACCGCTTGCGCGAACGCCATTGCGGCTGCGCCCGCGAGAATTAGGATGATGGATGTGAATGTTTTTTTCATGTGCGATTCCTTATAGGTTGTATTTGAATTCATCAAGCTGCTGGCAACGGGCCGGACGCGACGAGTTTCTTTTTGCGTGGGTCAACGGTTAAGCTTAGGCCTTCGAGCGTGCGCGCGCCGAGCAGCAATAAATCACCCTTTTCGGCGAAAACGACTTCATCAACAGTGAAGGATTTCTCCAAACGGACAATTGCAAACCCAACACTGCGCGTGATGCGCTGACCGTTTGCCATAATGAATTCCAAATCTTTTTTCTCGCGCTCAATGCCGATTTTTTCCAGCGTTGTGGCCGGAACCCAGGTGTATTCGCTGCCTGTATCAACAAGCATGCGCGGCATCACCGCAGACTGATCGCGGGCGCTGATATTTTCAATTTTGCAGCGGACGAAAAATGTTCCCATACGATTTTCTTCCAGTGGCTGGCGCTAGAAAAAAAACGATTTCCCACCGCCAGCCGTTGTTAGATTATCAACTATCTACTCGCCAACTGCCTGCCCGCTTGCCGTGCTTCATCCAATGTCAGCCGTTGTTTCTTGCGATACGACAGATTGGCCATGTGCGCAGCAATCGCGGAACGATAGCCCAACTCGACGGACGAATTCGGCTCTTTGCGCGAGCGGACGCATTCGACGAAATTGTGATAGTGATTGACGCCTTTGGCTTCGCCTTTGACGACGACGCCATCGGGGTTGTTGAGTTTTTCCGGCGCGTAATTCCAACCGCTTCCGGCTCGGCCTGAAACCATATCCGTTGTGCCCATCAGCCATTCAATCGTGCCGTGGGAGCCGAGGATGCGCGCGCCTAAGCCATAACGGCTGTTGCTGAAGCTGGATTGCCACGTCACGACCAAATCATTGGGATAATCGAGCGTCACCGCAATTGTGTCCGGCACTTCGCGTCCATCTTTTTCGGAGAAGACACCGCCGGACATATACGCTGCGGTCGGCACGCCCAAATCCAGTACGCCGATCAGCCAGCCGATTTGATGCACCATGTTTTCGGTGACATTGCCGCCGCTGAATTCCCAGAACAAACGCCAGTTGATGAACTTGTTTGCATCAAACGCCCGCTTTGAGCGGCCATTCAGAAACGCATCCCATTTGACGTTGTTGGCGTTGCAATCCGCCGGGATTGGGCGCACCCATTGGCCGACGCCGCGTTTGGAATTGCGGCTCATCCACATTTCGGCGTGCGTCACCGTGCCGAGTTTATTGGACTTTGCCCATTCGCGCGAATCGGCGAAATAGCCTGCGCTGTTGTGTTGCAGACCGATGCCGACGACGCGATTGGAGGATTTCTTGGCGGCGGCGAGACACGCTTCGGCTTCCTCAATGGACCACGTCATGGTCTTTTCGCAGTACAAATCTTTGCCGGCGGCGAGCGTGTCAATAAAGTGGCGCGCGTGCGTGTGCAACGGCGTCGCAACGATCACGGCGTCGAGGTCTTTCATCTCCAGCATCTTGCGATGATCGGTGAAGGTTTTGACGTTGCTGGCATCGGCTCCGGCATTCGTGATGAGCTTTTTGGCCTGATCGAAACGCGCGTTGTAGACATCCGCCAGCGCGACGAATTCTGCGTTTGGTGCTTTTACGAAATCGCGCATCAATTCCTGTCCCCGCGCGCCGGGGCCGATGATGCCGAGTCGAACACGATCATTGGCACCCAACACACGAGAGGTCGGGAGTGTTAATCCAAGCGCCCCCAGGGTGGTTGAGGCGGCAGCCTGCTTGAGAAAATCTCTGCGTTCAAGAGTCATACTGATATTCCTTTGTTGAGTTGAATTGCGGTTCAGTCCAGACCGTAATGATTTACCATCTGGTCGAATTTGACAATGCACGTAGTGGCAAATTTATTTGCTCGTCAAACAAAGCGAATGAATTCGCTACTACGTGCCGTATGGTTTGACCAGTTTGCAGGTGCATATTATGCTGATCGCGCATTTGGCGTTTCCGCCACTCAAATCTCGAAATCGAAACTACGCTCACCGGAGATCATAATGAGTCAAAACGTTACGGGCGCTGCCGCGTCGGCAGCCGGAAAAATCAAACACTTGCGCTGGTGGATTTGCGGATTGTTATTTTTTGCCACCGTGGTCAATTACATTGACCGGCAAGTGTTAGGAACGCTTGCGCCGGAATTGCAAACCAAGATTGGATGGTCAGAGTCGGAATACAGCAACATCGTGATTTCGTTTCAGCTTGCCTACGCCTTGATGTTTCTGGTGTGGGGCGGCGTGCTGGATAAAATTGGCGTCAAGCTGGGCTTTGCCATTGCTTTGGTGATGTGGTCTTTCGCGGGAATGGGCCATGCCCTGGCTGCGAGCGCCTTCGGCTTTGGTGTCGCGCGTTTTATGCTGGGGATTGGCGAGGCGGCGAATTTTCCGGCTTCGGTGAAAACGGTCGCCGAATGGTTTCCGAAAAAGGAACGAGCGCTGGCCACCGGGATTTTCAATGCCGGGACCAATGTCGGCGCGATTATCGCTCCGGCCACGGCTTTGATTTTATCGGAACATTTCGGCTGGCAAAGCGCCTTTATTTTTACGGGCGCGGTCGGTTTTCTCTGGCTCATTTTCTGGTGGTATTTGTATCAGCGCCCGGAAGAGCATCCGCGATTGGCCCCGGAAGAGTTGACCTATATCCGCGACGGCGAAGTCGAAACTGTAACGCCGAAAATCCCGTGGCTCTCGCTGCTTAGTTATCGTCAGACGTGGGCCTTTGCGGTGGGCAAAATGATGACCGATCCGGTTTGGTGGTTTTATTTGTTCTGGCTGCCCAAATTTCTCAACAAGAATTTTGGGATCAAAGGAACGGCACTCATTCCTTATTTGACGGTTGTCTACCTTATCGCCGACGTCGGTTCGGTGGGCGGCGGCTATTTGTCGTCGGCGCTGATCAAACGCGGCTGGACTGTGAATTGGGCACGAAAAGTCGCGCTGTTTTCATTCGCCGTGGTGATGCCATTGGTCACGATTGCGCATTTCACCACCAGCGTGTGGCTCGCCGTGATTATGATTGGTATTGCGGCAGGTGCGCATCAGGGATGGTCCGCGAATCTGTTTACGCTGACCGCCGATCTGTTCCCGCGCAAAGCGGTCGGCTCCGTCGTCGGTATCGGCAGTTGTGCCGGGGCGCTCGGCGGAATCCTGTTACCGTTATATGCGGGCAAAGTGCTGGACCAAAACCCAAGCTATTACTTGCCGATGTTTATTGTGGCAGGTGTGACGTATGTCCTGGCCTGGGTGGCGATTCATTTGCTAGTGCCGAAGATGGAGCCAGCAAAGATTTGATGGAAGGCTTTTTGACAGGATTCGCAAGATTGACAGGGTTAACACCCATCTTGTTTATCTTGTGAATCCTGTCAAAAAGTCTGCTCCGCGTTTTCAGTCATTTCAAATCCAACGAATCCTGCGTGACTAAATCCCGATAGCTCTCGAATTTTCCCTTCACAAAACTTTCCAATGGTTGCAGCAGTTGTACGCTGTAATAACCCGGCACGTTTTGCACGGAACGAATGCCGTAGCCGCCGCCGAACACGCTGCGAATCAGCACGCCGCGCGGGTCAATCGGCCAGCTTCGCACGTTCTCGGCATAACGATCAAAGCTGCTGTCGCCCATTAGATAATATTCGACATTAGAGGTATAAAACGCGGTCACTTTATCGCCGCGTTCCTTGAGGATTTTACCGACTTCTGCGAAGGCTTTGTCGCCGGCAAAATTGCCGACGGTCGGGATCAGCAGGTTGCGATTTTCGAGCGAGCGGACGAATTGAAAGTCGTCTTCGGTGACCAGGTAATTGCATTGCTTGCCAGTCAAATCTTTTTCGAGCATTAAGTCACGATAGCTCGGATAATACGGGCGAGGGGCGCGATTGTGGCTGGTGAATTTCAAATCTAATCCCGCTGCAAAAAACTCTTCGTGAATGCGCGCAATCGTGGCGAAGTCTTTATCGTTGAGCTTCAACCCGAAGCTTTTGATCTTTGCCGCAATCTTCTCGCGCGAGGCATCAAATCGTTTGCGGTCGGCGGGCGTTTTATCAAGGTATTCGACGATTTGCGTGATGTTCCATTTCCCCGCATCCATTACGAGCGGCTTGCCAAACAAAAGGCACAAATACTCCGCCCGATTGTTCGCCAATGCAAACAGCCCCTTAAAAAACAAATGCTGCAATTGATTGTCGCGGCGAATGTCTACAATGAAAGCGATGCGTGGACGCACCTGCGCAATATATGAAAAGTTCTGATCCGGCCCAACGCCCACGTAGGCGCCGCCGGTCACATTCATCTTGCGCATCTTGCCCATCACGTGCAAATACGAGCTTTCGTTGGAAATCAAATTGTCAGTGTCGAAGTATCCATTCGCTTCCGAGATGCGCTCGACCAGTTGCGCAAACTCCGTCACCGAAAGCGCGTCGGTGGCCGGTTGTGCGGCTGCCGCTTGCATCGGTGCTGTTGTTATTTGGGATTGAGTATTCGTCGCAGAATTTTGCACCGAACAACTGAGCAACAGAAGCGAAAGCAAAAAGAAGGCACGCGACATGGAATCTCCTCAGAAAGAGTAGTGCAACCTGCCGAGGTTGCGTGGTTATCGTCAGGAATACAGTAGGAAGCACCGCAACCTCGGCAGGTTGCACTACTTTTGCAAACTTTACGCCAACTGATCGGGCGTGATCGTCAATTCATCCACTTCGCCCAGCACTGTGACGGCCAATCGTTCCGGCTGGAAAATATCGTTCGCCAATCGTTGCACATCTTCGGCGGTGACCGTGTTGATGTGTTCGATGACTTCATCTGGAGTGACGAATTCGCCCCAGGTCATTTCCTGGGACGCGAGCGCGTTCATCCGCGCCGAACTGGATTCGAGCGCCAACATCAGACTGGTTTTCAATTGATCTTTGTTGCGTTGTAACTCAGCTTCGCTGATGGCATCGGTTTTCAAACGGCGGACTTCCGCCATCGTCGCCGCAATGGTCGGCTCAATATTTTCTCCTGAAGCGCCCGCATAAATGCTGAGGAACCCTGTGTCCACGTATTCGGTCAGCGCCGAAAAAATCGTGTAGACCAATCCCTTGTCTTCGCGCACCGATTGAAACAAGCGCGAACTCATTCCGCCGCCTAAAATCGTGCATAACACGTTCGCCGTGTAATGATCTGCGCTGAGCAATGAAGGGCAACGCGCGCCGATGACCAAATGCGATTGCTCTAACTCGGCTTTGTGGCGCAGCGTGATATGTGGCGTTGGTGCGGGATCAGGATGACTTGCTGCTACGATGCGCGGGCGCAAGTGTCCGAAGTGTTTGTTGACCAGCTCAAGCAATGCTTCGTGCGTCACATTGCCCGCCGCCCCGATGACCAGGTTTTCGGGCCGATAGGCGTCTTCATAATGCGCGCGCACATCGTTGGATTGAAACGTCGCCAGGGTTTCCGGCGTGCCTAAAATTGGGCGTCCGAGCGAATGATTCGGGTAAAAGCCTTCGGAAAAAATCTCGAACACCAGATCGTCCGGCGTGTCTTCGACCATCTTGATTTCTTCGAGGATGACGTTGCGTTCCTTGTCCAATTCCACCGGGTCGAATGTCGGTGCGGTCACCAAATCCGCGATCAATTCGAACGCCTGCGGCAAATGTTCATCTAAAACTTTGTTTGTGAAGCCAACCGATTCGCGCGACGTGAAGGCGTCTAAATACCCGCCGAGCGCGTCGGATTCATCCGCGATTTGCACGGCGGAACGTTTGCGCGTGCCTTTAAAAAGCGTGTGTTCGATGAAATGGCTGATGCCATTAACAGCGGGCGTTTCGTGCCGTGACCCTTCGCGCAGGAAGACGCCAAAGCTGACTGAACGCACATGCGGCATTTGTTCAGAAACGACAACCAGGCCGTTTTCAAGTCTAGTTTTACGAATTGAAAAATCTGTACTCATGTAACGATCACTGCTCACTTCAAAAATATCGAAGCGCAATCGTAACACGGTCTGATGGCAGGTGTCAGTAAGGCATCTTTTTTGTCAAAGGCATTTTCGCCGCAGAGGCGCAGAGGCAAGGCCGAGATTCGCGGAGAAAACCCTTGTTTCTCGCTCATTGCGGCGAGCTTGGTGTATTCGATGATGCTGCCGCAATTCGGAATTGCGGGTCGGAATAATTGGCGAGGAACGCCGATGGGATTCAAGCTGAGAGCGTGGTGCTCAAGCCCCAGCCGAGGAAGATAATGAACAATAACGTATAAACGGTTTCGGCGATGCCAATGTGCTTCAAGTTCAATTTGCCTTTTTCTTCTTTGAGGCCCGCGAATGTCCGCAGGGTGATGGGCAGAAACGCGAGCGCCGCCACTCCTGTAATCCAATTCATCCACAATAACGCGCCGATGCCTGCCGCCAGCAACATGTGATAGCCCAGGCATTGCCACGTCAAAGCGTTTGCATCTTTCTTTTTTGCAAAGCGACTGACGCGCATCTTCACGTAAAAAATCGAACTCGTGAAATACACGACATTCAACGCCCAGAGCAGCAAACAAAACTGATCCAGCTTTCCCGTCAGCACGTAATACGCGCTCGGCGCGGTGAGCGTCAGGCTAATGACGCCGAGGAGTTCACCGCCAATGGTGCGCTCTTCGCGTTTGGACGCGAGGTAAATATGCGCGCTCAACAGCACCAGCAAGACGACCCCAAACGGTGCAAGCCACCAGCGTTGATAATGCAGAAGCAATGGAACTGTAGCGGCAATGGCGATGGTCGAATAAATCGCCAGCCACCATTTGGATTCCCGAAAAATTTGCGGGCTGGAAGGTCGTTTGGGATTGAGTTTGACCAGCACTGAAAGTGGTTCGTGCGCGAGAAAAATCGTCGTTGTCGCAATCAAAAACAGGGTTACCGAAAGCTCGAAGCGGCCCAGCACCGCGACAGCAATTATCATTGGCGCATACAACATTGCCCAGGCACCGTGTTCGTGCGGAATGGGTGGTTTGAATTTCATAGCCTCAAATATCCTGCCGCTTTAGCAGGCGTTGCGATAACAAAAACGGCGCGACGATCCAAACCAGCAGGCCCAGCACCAATAGCAAAATGCTGACCACTTCGCCGCCCAAAAACTTCGTCAACGCCGCCCCCGCCACGCCAAAGATTTCTTTGCCGTTCAGCACCATCAACGACGCGACGCGTGTCATGTCTACAGGATTGCCAAACAACGACGCGAAGATGAAGTGATTTGCCGTGCGCTCTTTGAGGAAAAATGTACCGCCAATGACGAGCAGGTCATAAAACAGTACAAAGAAAAACCACAGAAACATCACCACGCCGAAGGCGCGGTTTTTGCGCTGGCACAACGCCGCGATCAAGGCTGACAGGCTCAGGAATGCTAACGCCAACAGCAACGCGAAGCCCACAAACAACGGATAGCGAAGCGCCCCGGCTGTCCCGGCTTTCATCGCTATCACAAATCCGCCGAGGCCAAAGCCAATCAACGTCGCCGTCAACATCGAAGCGAATAACCCCAGCAATTTGCCGAGCCAGATTTCGCCGCGCGTCACAGGTTGCGCAAACAACAATTCGCTTGCGCTTTTTTCGCTGGTGAAGCTCAGCGTTCCCATCACCAACGCGACCAGCGGCACGATATACAACACCAGATTCAGTAAGCTGGCCGAGGTTCGCGTGAAGCCTTGAAAGCCGATTGAGCCTGCCGTCAGCAAGCCGAAATACGAAATTGCCAGCACCAGCACGCTGAAGACGCCCGCGAAAATCAGCGTCCATTTGTTGCGAATGTTGATGATCAATTCCTGCTTGGCGATGGTGATGACAGCGTTGATGTCCATAATCTTTTCTTTGCTGGGAGCGCACGCGCCTCGCGTGCTAAGACCTGTGGAGCGAATTTGCTGCGATGAAAGGATTAGCTAATGAAGGCTCAGCACGCGAGGCGTGTGCGCTCCCAGCAATTACTCCCGAAAATACGCAGGCAAATTCTTTTTCGTACTGCGCAAAATTTCCAGCACCGCTTTTCGATCAGCAAGCGAGATGCCCGCAAATTCTTTTCCCTGTGCCTGTCCCGTCAACACCAGCCACAACTTGCGATAAAGCACCTCCAGCGCGAGGGGCGGCAACGCATCGAAGGCTTCCGAGTAAATCAAATAGCTGCACGGGTAGCGAAACATTCGCTGCTGCAAGTCGAAGTCACGCAATGAACGGCCTTGCTTGTCTTTCACGCCTTGCGCCGAAAAGTCAGACGTAAATTTTGAAGTTCCTGCAATCGGCGCGGTCAATTTCGTTTCTTCAACGAAGAGCAGATATTTCAAAACTTCGTCTGCGGCATTGTTGATGCGACGTTTCGTGCTGTCGGAAACCTCATCTTTTGGACGTTGTAAGGCCTCATTCATCGCCGCATTATGATGCAGCGCGAGCTTGGTTTCGTATTGCAACCGCGTCAGCAGGTTATGCATTTGCGTTTGATGTTCGAGCACCATCAACGCCACGATGTCGCTGTGCGCTGACGGATAACCGACGAGGTTTACTTTCTTTTCCAGATTGGTCACGTTCGCGCCGAGGGTCAAATCCAACTTTTCCAGATGATCGCGTTCGCTGAACAATTGATTGCCCAGATGCTGTTCTTTGCCGTGCGTGCCGGTGACGAACCATCCGCCCCAACGTTCTTTGAGCGGGTTCGTATGCCCAATCACGCGCGAGCCAAGTTGCGCAATCGGATAGCCGCGCTCGTCAGGAAACACCGACCGCACAATGTGACCGGGAACGTTGCGCGTCGTGCCGGAGGCGTGGCATTGCAGGCATTCGTTATTTCGTACGAAACGCGGCTTGTCGGTTTTGGTTTGTTCGAGCATGTAAAAAACGCCGCCAAGTTTCGGATCGGCGGTTGAAAGCTCGACAAAGTCTCCGCCGCGCACAAAGCCGACATACACATCGTCGTTGAAGTAAATGGCACGCGGGTTTTTCGGCGAAATGCGAAAGAGTTGGAAGCTGGTTTTTGAGAACACCAGACCTTGCGACGACACCGGCACCCTCAGCAATTTCAGTACCGAACCCAAATAGCCATCGGTTTCAGAGTATTCCAACCTCACTTCACCGCGATCCAATCGTTGTTGCAAGTGCGCGACCGCATCGTTTTGGCCCGCATTGTCATAGCCAATCGCCGGGCTTTCATACAACTGTTCCTGTTGGGCAACGGCAGAGTTGGCGTTGTGCAAAAAGTATACGAGCGACAGCACACACGCGCCCATCACAATGATTATTTTGATCCCAGCAAAGCGTTTCATTGTTTCGTCAGTTCCTCAAAATTCAGCGTCTTGCCTTTGTACTTCGTGGCCGCCGCTTCGGCTTTGGCTTTGTCTTGAAAGGCAATAATGCCGCCGCCCATTGGCGAAGTGATTTCTTTCGATTTTACAAAGCTTGCGCCGTTGCCTTTGATCCATTGTTTGGTGTCGTACTCGACAAAAAAGTGTGCAGCAATTTTGGAGTCGGGTTTTTCTTTTAAATAATCCTGCATACAACCGATGTCGTCAAACTTAACCGCATCCCCATCGGTCGTGATGAATTCTGACGCAAATTGTTTTTCCGAAATCGCCATCTTGCAATGCGCGCAGACATCTTCGGCGGCAATCTCTACGGGCTTGATTTCAGGAGCGCCGCAAGCGGTAAAACTTAGGGCCAAAAGTACGAGGAGTAGTTCACCGCAGAGGCGCAGACTTCGCGCAAAGGAACGCAGAGAAAACCTCTCCGCGAATCTCTGCGAAAACTCTGCGCCTCTGCGGTGAAAAACAATTATTGGTTGCTTCATTGTTCTTTCCTGATGTAGTTCAAATAAATATCTTCGAGCGATGGTTCTTCCGTCGCAAAGCGCACGATGTCGCCGCCCGCCGTTTTAATTGCTGCCAGGATGTCCATCCGCGTTTCGGGCGCAGAAGTAATCAATAACGAATTGCCCTGCCACACGGCTTCGCGTGTGCCAGCGACGAGCGCGGCCTCCGCCAGCTTTTCATCTGCTTGCGGCAACACCACACGCATTTGACTGCTCAGCATCAGGCCTTCGCGCAAGGCTGCGATGGATTCAAGCGCGACCAATTTGCCCTGCACTAAAATCGCCACGCGATCCGCCAATTGCTCGACATCGGCTAAAACGTGCGACGTGAAGACAATCGTTTTGCCCGCCTGTTTGAGCGTTGTCAGAAACTCGCGGAATTGAATGGCGCGTTCAGGATCAAGGCTTGCGGTTGGTTCGTCCAGCAATAGAATCGGTGCATCCGGCAAACACGCGACGGCGAGTCCGAGACGTTGCAACATCCCGCCGGAAAATTGCTGCACGGGTTTGTCGGTGAAGCCGTTGAAGTGAAACTGCGGGCCACTCATCACTTTTTCAATGCGCGTTTCCGGTAACTTGCGCAAACGACAATAAAACTGCATCACTTCACGCGCTGTCAGATTGTCATGGAAGTTCACGTATTGCGGCAAGTAGCTCATTAAACTTTTCGCGCGCCGTGCGTCTTTCCAAACGTCTAGCCCGTCAACTTTGATCTCGCCCGCAGTTGGCGGCATCAATCCCACCAAACATTTCAGCGCCGTCGTTTTGCCGCTGCCGTTTGGACCAAGCAAGGCGAACGTTTCGCCCGGCTTGATCTCAAACGACACGTCATTGACTGCCGTGAATTCGCCGAATGTTTTGGTTAAGTGATTGACCTGAATCATTGCCGTTGCCCTTTCCAAATTGTTGCGACGGCGATGCCAAACATCAACAATGAAATCAGCGCCAGCACGAGCTGTGATCCTCGTGTTGTTTCTGTCTGGTTGAATGGATAGTTGAACGAAACGGCTTTGGTAAGCGGCGCGGCATCGGCTAATGACGAGCCTTTAATGATCGGAAAGGTTCGTTCTGCCGTTGCGAGAGCTTGCGCCGCCGGGCTGTTGAAGTACAACCGCAAGCGAGGGAAATTGCCTTCCAAATACTCGAACACGTTTTGAACTTTGTGCGCGACATCGCCCGTCCCATTGCTGTCCAAATCGTAACCGTCGTAATCGCTCCAGAAATTTTGTTGCCACCGGGTGTTTGTTTCTCTGCCAACCAATTGTAACGGGCTTAGATTCTCGACAAAGTTATTGCCCGAAAATTCGCACCCATCGGCGCTACTGTAAATTTGCATTGCCACATCATTTTCGGCAATCACATTGTTCGCAAAACGGCTTTTGCGCAAGGCTTCCAAAAATACGCCGCAGGCATTGTTAATGATGAAATTGTTTTCGGTCACGCAATCATCGCAATCCTGAAACAGAATGCCGAACGAACTGAAACCGCGATTGTTGATGAAGGCATTGCGGCGCAGTGTAATACGTTTGGAATACATGATTGCCGCGCCTGCGACGTTGTCAGAGAAAATATTATCCTCAAAATTATTGTCGTCCGAATTCATGTAATGCAGGCCATAGCGCAGCTTGGTAACGCGGTTGTGAGTGATGAGATTGCCGGGGCTGCTCTGGATATACATCCCATCGCGGGTTTCAGTGATGGTGTTGTCCGTGATGGTATTGTTGGGGGAATTCCACAGATGCAGCCCCGCACCGCGATCTCCCATTTCAAGCTCTGGGCGACCGCGAATCACGTTGCGCTGAATCGTATTGCTACTCGCTTTCAGGAGGTAAATGCCATAGAGAATATCGCGCAGTTCGTTATCTTCGATGCGATTGTGATTCGATTTCAGTAACAGGCCGGAATCTTCCTGCTGCAAATCGCTGCCGCAATGTTCGATGAGAAAGCCCTGAATCGTGCAGTTGTCAGCGGCGACGATGATCGTGCTATGTTGGCCTGTGCCGCGTACGATAGGTTTGCCAATGCCTGTGAGTGTGAGGGATTTGTCGAGCGTGAGATTTTCAGTATAGGTTCCCGCTTGCACCTGAATCGTGTCACCGGGTTGCGCCGCATTGATCGCCGCTTGAATAGATTGTGTGGGCGCGATGGTGTGCGTTTCGGCGTGAGCGATAGTTGAAAGCACGAAGAGCAGAAAGACGATTTCACCGCAGAGACGCAGAGTTCGCGCAGAGACACACAGAGAAAACCTCTCCGCGAATCTCTGCGTTATCTCTGTGCCTCTGCGGTGAAAAAACATGGCTAGACCTCGCTATTTTTCCGCGATAACCAAATCGCCAAAAACATCAACAGCCCAAACGCAATCAAGGCAAATGAAGCAATGTCCGGGTAACTGTAAACCGTGAAGTTGCCCACGATTTCTGTCCCCAGCAACGGCGGCGTGAATGGTTCCACCTTGATCGCGGCTTGCGGGTCAAGATTGTGACCATACAAATACATCCGATGGTAAAAGCTCCAGAATGAATACAGCCCAAACCAGGTGAACAACACGAACACATCTACCAGCTTCGACATCTTACCCAGCACCATGGCGCGCAAAGCCAAAATCATCAACCCGCCAATCGCAAACGGCAGCCAGATGAATTCGCTGAACTCGCTTTCGAGCAACGGACGCATGCCGATGTAATGATTCAGCGCATTGATTTCACGCAGGTCATCTCGATTACTGGTTTTCGCGCCGTCTAATTGATACGCGTAAATCGTGAGCTTCAACCCATCCGGGTACTGATTGGAAAAAAAGCTCATGCGCCAGAGCGGAAAGAGGAAAGCGGGAATCAGGACAACAACGGCCAGCAGAATGACGACGCGGCTTTTGAGCGAGAGCGAATGCTCAAAGAATTCATATTCCTTCAGCAAAAATCGCTTGAGCCACGACTTTGATTCAACCTTTGGCAGATTGATGGATTCTTGTGCGGTTGACATAAGTTACCTCGGTGGTTGGTGACTGGTGGTTGGTGGTTGGTTGAATTCCTATCCAGAAGGTAAGGCTTCGATAATGCTCTAACCTCGAAGACAGAAAATCAGCCACCAGCCACCAGCCCCAGCCACCATTCCTCACTTCTTCGCCACCGCCCCGCCCGCAGGCTTGACGATCAAGTACGATTGCATCTCCTGATGCAACGCCGAGCAGAAGTTCGTGCAATAGTACGGAAACACACCCGGCTTATCCGCGACAAAGGTCACACTCTTCGTCTCGCCCGGATCAACAACGATATTGATGTTGTATTCATTGAGCCCAAAGCCGTGCAGTTCGTCGGTCGTTTGCTCAATATTCGTGATGTGAATCGTGACTTTATCACCCTGATTGACTTCGAGCTTGATTGGCTCAAAGCTGCTGCGCACCGCCACCATTTTCACTGTCACATTATTGCCGCTGCGTTCCATCTTTGCGTCTTTGATGTCCCAAATGGCATTCGGATTTTTGTTTTCTGCTTGGGGATACACTTCAATCGGCTTGATCTTGTCCGCTTTAATCATCTGCGAATAATGCGGCTCCGGCTCGGTGAACGCGTCGTAAATCACCTTCATCTTGTCGCCGCCGATGTTGATAAGCTGCGAGCTTTCCGGCTGCGATGGGCCAACATTCAAATGCCGTCCGTGCGAAAGTTTATTGAGGGCAACCAGATATTTGCCATCAGGATTCACGGTGTCACCTTCGGCTGAAACCAGGTGACCAATGTTGTAGGCAATCGGCACTTTGTCCACCAGTTCCCAGGTGCCGAGTTTCCATTTGGCGACGGCGCTTTCGACAAACAGGCTCGTGTAAGCAAAGCCCTGATTGTCGAATTGCGTGTGCAACGGGCCGAGGCCGACGTTGACTTCGGCTTCTTTGACGCTCTCATATTTCAGCACCGGGATGCCGTCTTCTTCGCCCGCGAAATCCTTTGCCGAAATCGCTTTCAGCATCTTCTCAACACTGAACGAAGTTGTGATGGATTGCAGCTTGCCGCTGCCGACAAAGTATTTGCCATCAGGAGTAACATCCACACCGTGCGGGGATTTGCTGCACGGAACCAAATAAACAATGCCGGGCGTCGCTTTCGGATCAATTACTTTTACGCCGCCAATGTCTTTGATCTTGCCTTCTTTGACAGCTTTCTCGGCTTCTTTCCAATTCACCGCTGCAATGTAATCGCGGTCTTTTTGTGTTGAAGTGACTTCCAATTTGCCAGTCGCGCGTTCAGAGTTGTAGCACGTCCAAAACGCCCAGCCCTCGCTTGGGCCTTTGCCTGCATCGCCGAGATCGAAGTTGAAGGGCGGCATCAGGATTTGCCAGCCAACACTCATCTCACCCGACTTCGCGTCAATTGCCACGCCCGACACAATGCCGTTGTACTTGGTGCCGTATTCTTCAAGCGCGGCCACCGAACCTTTCGGCAGTGGCACCGAGAAGCGTGACGCGGCCAACACGTATTCGGTGTTCGGCGTCACGAAGGCGCCGCCGTGCAAGCCGGAGATGTTCGGGATTGGGCCGAGGATTTGTTTGGTTTTGAAATCGCGCAGATCAATGCGGGCAACACGATTGTTGGCGTTGTCGTTCACGAACAGCCAACGCCCATCGTAATCGCCTTTGGTTTCGCTCGCCGAAGGATGATGCACATCGCCCCATCCAAATCCGCCGAGCATCTTCTTCGTTTCGTCATCGAAGCCGTAGCCCGTCGCCGGATATTGTGCAAACACTGGAATCGTGGAAATGTGCCGCATCGAGGGGACTCCGGCGACATAGACGTTGCCGGAATGACCGCCGGAATAAAACAGATAGTATTCATCCATCGCACCGGGCGCGACATAAGATGCGACGGCAGCGGCGGCATCCCCACCGGCTGGCATCGCGGTTTGCAGCGGACCTTGCCCACAACTTACCAGACCGAAGGTGGCAAGAGCCACCAACAACCCACCCGCACCAAACCATTTGATTTTTGCTTTGTCTAAGTTTGAAAACGAACGTTTCATGTGGTCCTCCTTTTCAGGACTTGATTGATGAACCTCTGGCTACTGACGAATGAAGCCCCCCGTCCTTACCACAAATTACTTGCCGGGTTTGTTTTCATGAGCGTATTTCAAAAGCTCAATGACCTTGCGCTTTTCGTCATCAGTCAGTTTGATTTTGTCTTTAAGAACCATTTGCATGGTCCCGGTTGGGCTTTTCAGGAAGTTTTCCAATGATGTGCCGAACCGCTTTTGCACATCGGTGTAAGCGTCCGCGAGATCAGGGCCGGACTTGTTTTGTGAATCCAGTCCGAAGGTGCTGACCGCGTGGCATTCAGTGCAGCCTTTGGTTTGAAAGAACGCCTTACCTTCCGCCATCTCACTAGCGCCACCACAACTGATGAGAATGGCGCTGGTCGTGAGTGTGGTTGCCAGTAGGATCAGCTTGCCGAGTTGTATGAATCGTGCAGGTGTTGGGAGTGTTTTACTCATAATGCCCTTTCTAAAAGATGAATGAAACCAGAGGGAAGCTATTCTTCATTCGTAGCTGAACAGCGTTGTGCAATGTTTGTGCCGTAGCAGGGCAAGCGAAAATCTTTCTGCACCTGGCGGCTGAAAAGTGAATTTTTCCGCAGTCATAACCCACCTTTCAGGCTGGCTGGGGAAAATTCACAGGCCTGTTCATATTTCTTGCTCCATCGCCAACGCTTTCGGAAACAGCAGGTTGTTTTCCAAATGAATATGTTGGTGTAAATCCGCTTCCAACTCCGCGAGGGCTTGATAGAGCGTTTGATAACTCATACAAACGTCGGCGGGGACTGCGTAATCCTGCGTGATGGTACGCATCTCCTTGAGCAAATCACCCGCGGCCTCGTGTTCAAGCATCATCATCCGCACCGGATTTTGCACCGTCCCAAAGCACGACATTGGAATGAGAGTGCCCTTGGTAAAGGCGGCTTCCAGTTTGGTTACATAGGGGAACAGCACTTGTTCTTCTTTGAATAAATGTGGTTCCAGTTCTTGTTTCAAAGCCAGAAAGACGGGTTGGAGTTGCAGCAGTTCAGGATGTTGTGCGCCGTGGACAGTACAGACTTTATTCATCAACTTTTCCAGGCGCGGTAGTTCATCTTTAGTGAAGATGTGGTGGTTTTCGACAATATGTTGAATGAGCGTAGTCAGGGAAGCCGTTGACCAGTTGGCCTCTTCTTCTGGCGAGGCCCCGGCCTGTGCGAGCGAAGTCGTAACCTGCTCGACTGGCACTTTAGCTTTGACGCAGGCATCGGCGAGTGTGCGATGACCACCGCAGCAATAATCAATGCCCAGTTTCTCGAATACCCGAGTTGCCCCCGGCATTGTTACTGCTAAATCTCGGACGGTGGTTGTAACGTTAATATTCATTGCCAAGCTCCTTTCAAGGTTGTTGCTGGGCGGAAGTGTAGCGGGCGGAAATAGGGTTGGCTGTGACTTAAGTCATCGGGGCAAATATTTTTTCCGCCGCTTGCATCACCTTCGTCACCGCGCGAAGATAGGCGGCAATGGCAACCGATAAACTTTCTGCCTTACGACGTACCATTTTGTTTGGCGAGTTGAGCGACGCGGAATTACACGCGCTGGCTGACCGCGTGGTTGAGCGCCGCTTAGCGCGCGGTGAAGTCCTGTTTGTCGCAGGTGATGAAGCCGCCGGATTGTTTGTGATTGCCGAGGGAGCGTTGCGCGCCTATCGAGAAGGATTGGACGGACGCGAGCAGGTGATTCACGTCGAACGCGCGGGGGCGACGATTGCCGAACTGCCCGTCTTCGATAATCGTCCTTACCCTTCGACAGTGGCCGCAGAAGAAGAAACGATGGTGCTGTTTATTGACAAGCGCGATGTGAAACGGCTGTGTCTGGAATATCCTAACATTGCGCTCGCCGCCTTGAAATTATTGGCGAGCCGCTTGCGCCGTTGTGCGGAACTGGTTGAGGCACTTTCCTTGCGCGAAGTGGATCAACGGCTTGCGCATTGGCTTTTGAGTGCGGCGCGAGTGCGGGGTACGCGTGTCGGCGAAAGCCTTCAATTCACCTTACATCTCACCAACCAACAAATTGCCGCGCGCATTGGTTCCGTTCGTGAAGTCGTTTCGCGTGCATTAACCCGTCTGCAAAATAACGGATTGATTGTTGTAGATGGGCGTGTCGTGCAGATTCCCGATGAAGAGGCGTTGGAGTTGTATGCCGACGGAAGTTAGTTGTTGAGTTGCGCTTCGAGGTCGGCGAGTGCGCGTGCAAGGCTTTGTTTATGCACCTCCGAACGCGCTCGACTGAGTTGTTCGCGCAACCGCGACTGCGCGAGTTGTAAGTTGGCGATTCGTTCGCGTTGGGCAAGTTCTGCGGTAGACAGCTTGGGTGCAATTGCAGTGCGCTTGCGTTCCTCGGCTTCCGCGATTTGATCTTCAACCGATTTGCTTTCCCACCCACGAGCCATAAAAAGCTTCAAATCAAAAGGCAAAAATCAAAAGGCAAAAGGCAAAAGCTCATTCGGAGGCAAAGCCATGTTTTTCAGATTTCTAAACCCATCGTTGCAACCGAAGGTAAAACAAAAAGAAAATAAAGTGCCGACCTTTTGCCGCCAGTTGCGACTGTTTGAGATTTGCTTTTTGCCTTTTGATTTTTCGATTTACTTGAGGACTTTCACCAAAAAGCCCCATTTATCTGCAATTTCTTCAATGATTTTTGCGGTCGGTTTGCCTGCGCCGTGTCCGGCTTTGGTTTCAATGCGAATCAGAATCGGACTCGCTCCGGCTTGCGCTTCCTGCATGGTCGCCGCGAATTTGAATGAGTGCGCCGGTACGACGCGATCATCGTGATCCGCCGTTGTCACCATCGTCGCTGGGTATTTCGTGCCGGACTTGATGTTGTGCAGCGGCGAATACGCATACAACGCTTTGAATTCTTCGGCGTTGTCGGACGAACCGTAATCCGAAGTCCAAGCCCAGCCAATCGTGAATTTCTGAAACCGCAACATATCCATCACACCGACCGCAGGCAACGCCGCCCCAAATAAATCGGGTCGCTGCGTGATGCACGCGCCCACGAGCAAGCCGCCGTTCGACCCACCACCAATCGCCAGCTTTGGTGATGAGGTGTATTGGTTCGCAATCAACCACTGCGCGGCCGCGATGAAATCATCGAAGACGTTTTGCTTCTTGAGCTTCATTCCCGCCTGATGCCAGTCTTCGCCGTATTCGCCGCCGCCGCGCAAATTCGGTTGCGCATAGACGCCGCCCATTTCCATCCACACCAGATTGCCTATCGAAAACGCAGGCGTCAGCGACACATTGAAGCCACCGTAGCCGTATAAATACGTGGGATTCGTGCCGTCGAGCTTCAAGCCTTTTTTGTGCGTAATAAACATCGGGACTTTCGTGCCGTCTTGACTCGCATAAAAAACTTGTTTGGTTTCGTAATCGTTCGGATTGAAATCCACCTTCGGCGCGCGAAACACAAACGATTTGCCTGTCGTTAAATCCACGCCGTACACGGTGCCGGGCGCTGTGAAGCCGGTGAACACATAGAACAACTCTTTGTCTTTGCGCTTGCCGCTCAAGTTTGTTGCCGTGCCAAGCCCCGGCAATCCGATCTCGCGCACAAGCTTGCCGTTCAGATCGAAGACTTTGATTTGTGACCGTGCATCCTTCAGATACGGCACGATGAATTGATCGTTGATGAGGTTGACGCCGCTTTCGCTGTCAATCGTTTCGGCGGACTGCGGCACCAGCTCTTTCCAATGTTCGCGCTCCGGTTTGCGCGCATCAATCGCCATGATGCGACCGCGCGGCGCGCTCAAATCCGTGCGAAAGTAAAACACTGGGCCGTCATTGCCGATAAAGCTGAAGGCTGCGTCGAAATCTTTGATGAGTTCCACGACCTTCGCGCCTTTCGTTTTGAGGTCTTGATAAAACACCAGATTTTTCGGGTCAGTGCCGCGCCACACGCTGATGATCAAATAGCGACCATCGTCTGTGACTTTGCCATCAAAGCCCCATTCCTTTTGGTCTTTGCGTTCGTAGACCAACACATCGTCGGATTGCTTCGTGCCGATGCGATGGTAATAAAGTTTATGAAAGTAATTTGCGTCTTCGAGCTTCGTCTTCTCGTTCGGCTCGTCGTAGCGGCTGTAATAAAACCCCTTGTGATCGCCCTTCTCATTTTTTGTCCACGCCGCGCCGGAAAACTTCGACCACTTCAGATGATCGTCGAGGTCTTTCCCTGTTTGGACATCGCGCACTTTCCATTCCTGCCAATCCGACCCGGCAGCCGCGAGCGCGTACGCCATCAACTTGCCATCGTGGCTGATCGCCAAGCCGGACAGCGCAACCGTGCCGTCTTTCGACAGCGTGTTCGGATCAAGCAAAACACGCGGCGCGCCTTCCAACGAATTCGCCGTGTAGAGCACGCTCTGATTTTGCAGGCCATCGTTTTTGTAAAAGAAATAGCGCCCGCCTTCCTTGAATGGCGACGAATATTTTTCGTAATCCCAGAGCTTTGTCAGCCGCTCTTTGATCTGCTGGCGTTCGGGGATTTGGTCAAGAAATCCAAACGTCAATTTGTTCTGCGCTTCGATCCACGCGCGCGAATCTTCGGCGTCCGGGTTTTCCAACCAGCGATACGGATCGGCGACTTTGGTGCCGTGATACTCGTCCACGTGGTCAACTTTTTTTGCTTTGGGATAGATGAATATTTGCGCCATAGCTGAAGTGAAAAGCAGGGCGAGGGAAGTGAGTAGGATGATTGCTTTCATCGCCGCCTCCATTGCTTGCTGATAAAGGCGGCTAGCTTACATCGCAATGATAGAGAATCCAAGTATGATCTTGTTCATAGCGTGTGCAATACCGCAACACAAAAGTCTCGACAAGCTATGTGGTGCGGATTAAGATTCGCCTTCTCAATCATCTGGGTTACATTTTATAAAAGCTGCTCAGCTCCATCGTCATTAACGACCATAACTTTTTGGGGGATTTACGATGTCAATAACCGACAAGCCTTTGGATGCCGTAAACGAAGCTGATTTTCAATCAATCATTGGTTCCGAGCGTGAGACGAAAACAATGGAATTCAAAGTTTCTTTGCCCGGCAATTCCGACAGCGACAAAAAAGAATTTCTCTATGATGTTAGCTCATTTGCCAATGCTTCTGGCGGGCATGTGTTCTACGGTGTGAAAGAAGAAAACGGGATTGCTGCTGAATTGCCGGGCTTGCAAATTGATAATCCAGATGCAACGGTTTTGCGGCTCGAAGAACTTATCCGTGCGGGAATAGAGCTAAGAATACCGGGAATTCAAATTAAACCGATTCCCCTACGAGACAACAAAACAGCCATTGTGATCCGCATTCCTCAAAGTTGGGCGTTGCCCCATCGGGTCAGGTTAGGAGGCAGTTCAAGATTTTACTCGCGCAATTCTGCGGGAAAGTATGAGCTTGATGTGTCAGAACTACGCAGTCTTTTCGTGCTTTCTGAAACAAGGGCAGAAAAGCTCAGAAATTTTCGGGTCGAAAGACTAAGCCGAATCATTGCTGATGAAACGCCAGCTCTATTAGAACAAAGAGCTAAAGTCATTCTTCACGCCTTACCTATAGGAGCATTTGATTCTTCAGCCAATATTGATCTTACGCGTATTACAAACATTTGGAATAATGACGCAAGTTTACTAGCACCTCTTCATAGTTCAAGCATTAATGGGCCTCGGTACAATTTCGATGGTGTATTTACTTTTTCGCGAACCCAAGAAGCCTCAAATTCCTACTTGCAAATCTTTCGTAATGGTAGTGTTGAGACAGTGAACGCTTCATTGTTAAGGGAGTGGGAGGGGAGAAAACAAATACCCAGCATCGCGCTTGAAGAGAGCCTGCTACGAAGTAGTAAGCGGATATTGGCTTTGCAAAAATTTCTAGCAGTCAGCTCCCCTGTATTTCTAATGCTGACACTACTTGGGGTGAAGGGATATACAATGGCTGTTAATGCAAATTGGGATAGTGAAGGCCACGCAATTGACCGGGACATCTTGGTAGTATCAGAAGTCCTATTGGAGAAATTTGAAGCGGATATTGATTCAACTATGCGCCCATTATTTGATGCCGTATGGAATGCCACAGGCTGGTCACGCTCAATGAGTTATGACCAGAATGGCAAATGGAGTCCGCAAAGATAATGATGGATGTACTTCGCTTTTTGGTTCCTTCGCTCGCGTACAGCCCATAACAAAGTCCTGTATCTTGCAACATCTATGCATACTTCGCCAAATTATCCATATTCTAGTTCCTTACTTCGCGTTACTTGCTACACGATACTGTGCCGCTTTTTCCTTGGCCGCGCGCATCTCTGGCAAATCTTCATCGGCCTTCGCCCAGGCCTGAACAAACTTCGCGTAAGTTTGTTTGGCGTCATCCTGTTTGCCCAAACCTTGTTGCGCTTGCAGGAGTCCGAAATAGGCGCGTCCGCTGCCGGGATCGCGTTCGAGCGCGGCGAGGAAAAACTCTTCGGCTTCTTTCCAGCGTTGGAGTTCCAGCGCCAGTTTTCCGGCGACTTCTTCCATCGGTTGCGGGTAAAGCGGCGGTTCGGAATAGCCAAGTTTGATTTCTTCTTCAATGGCTTCGCGTACGAGTTTGATCGCTTCATCGGCTTTGCCTTCGCGGGCGGCGAGGCGAGCTTTCAATTCGATGGGAGCGACACCGAGGGCACGTAATTGTTGGCGTTGACGTCCGAGTTGCGGCAGGTCTTTGGCTTTGGCGAGTTTGTCTTTCATCCACGCAATTTCGCGTTCGAGTGCATCCAGCGTGGTGCGTGTCGTGGCGATGTCACCTTTGCCAAGTTGCGCTAACGCGGTCGCGTAATGCCGCCAGGCTTTGAAGACTTCGTAATTGCCTTCGCCGGGCAATGACTGGCTGTCCAGAATTTCATTCCATTTTTCAAAGCGTGTCAGGATGCGCAAGCGCGCGAGCCGGCCTTCAAATCCGGCGCGCGATTTGTCTTCGCCGGGTTGTTTGGCTACGTCGAGCAACTCCTGACTGACGCGGATGCCATCGCGGTAGCGGCCTTGATAGCCGTACACATTCGCCAAAAAATGCACGTTATGACCGTACGGTCCGGCGGCGTGATCGGTGGTTTCTTTGTTGTCGCGGATGTAGGCGCGATCCACTTCTGCCGAGCCTTCAAACGCTTTGGCGGCATCTTCCCAACGGTCTACGTGAACGTAAGTGTGGCCGGGCATGTGAACGGCGTGGCCGACCTTGGGTGCGAGCGAGCCATAGACATCGGCGGACGGAACACCGTCAATGGCGCGTTTGCCCGCTTCAGTCGCGTGAATCATGTAGTGGTGCGCGGCCAAGTGATTGGGCGATTTGCTCAACACAACTTGCAAGAGCGCAATCGCTTCAATCGTGCCTGGGCGCGGCGTGCCATCGCGTTCGTAGCCGGACATAGACGCGAGCGCGAGAAACAATTTGGCTTCGAGATCATCGTTGTAAAACGAGACGAGTTTGCGCATCGCTTTTTGATAGCTATCACTCGCGCCGAGGAAGCCGTTGTTTTGGACGGTACTCTTTTCGCCTGCGTAGCGTGCTTCGACGGCGGCGATGTACAACTGTTCGCGTTCGGTGACTTTTGGTGCTAATTCTTTGGCGCGTTTGATGGCGGCGTTGCGGCGCTCTTCGTTGACATCGCTCATTGCAATGCCCCACTGCGCCATCGCGCAATCAGGATCGAGCTGCGCTGCCCGCTCAAAGCTGCGATCCGCTTCGTAAAACCAGAACGAGTGCATCAGCGCCAAGCCTTGATTGAAGAACGCCTGTGCTTCCGTGGATTTCGTTGTGACGGTCATCTGCACTTTTCCGTAACCGTCCATCAACACCGCCGGTTTCGTTGCGGCTTTCGTGGCGTTTGGCAAGTGACAGATTTGTGTGTTGTCGGTGGGGGGCGTTTGGGTTTGCGCGAATGCGGTGGCGAAGCATAAACAAACAGCGGGCAAGAGAGCTATGCGTTTCATATGATGACCTCAGTCAGAGTAGCGCAAACTTTTAATTTGCGTGGTTGGTTTCTGTACGCCTTGAATGAACGAGTGCGACTTCACTACGAACAAACGATTTGGAATTGAACGACGCAAACGAACAACTTGCGCTGCCAATTGGCGAGAAATCTACACCTTGTCGGCGTGTGTGGCAATTCCTGAAATGCGGCGCTACACTGCGGCACGCTATCCGCCGAGCACGATTCCAACAATTCTGAATACACGTATGAAAGCAACGCTGTCATTGTTTGCTGTCTTTTTTACCGCAGCGGCGCAGAGATTATGCAGAGATTCACAGAGGTTTTTTCTCTGTATCCCTTTGCGAGTTCTCCGCATCTCTGTGGTGATAACTCTTCTCTCGTTTTCCGCTTTACGTCGTGATGTTGGGTGGGGTCAGTATGTTAATTGCCGCGTTGCTGGTGCTGCGATTGCAGGATATGAGCGATGTGATTGCCGCGCAGCAAGGCGTTACATTGGCGGCGGCGGCAGATTAAAGCACTGGCAATCGCGGCGCAAAAACGCTAAGCTTACGGCTTACTGGTTCCCGAAAGCCTCGTGGGAAAGGTTCTAGCCCCAATAAACATTCAATACATTTATGGAGAAAAGAATCTTGCAATTAACCCTAGAGAAATTCGTTATTTCGGTGTTCGGCGTGGTTGTTTCGGTGTCACTGGTGTTTGGACAAGTCGCCGCGAGCAAAACAGCTTCCACGACAGCGCCTGGTACTGCGACAAAACCAGCGCCCGCCAATCCGAATCTGGTTGTCCTTCAGGAAGCGGGGGTTCAGTACGAAATCCCGCAAGGATGGCGCACCCAATCGCATAAAGACGCACTGCAAATCACTTCGCCGGATGGTGGCGTTTCGATCATTATCGGCTTAGCTGTCAACGATAATACCGAAGCGATGATTGCGGGGCTGAAAGAATATTTGAAGAAGGATTACCAAAACTTCAAAGCGGGCAGCGACCTGCAAAAAGAAACGATCAATGAATTGCGCGCCGTCATTGAAAACGGTTCCGGCGAAACCAGTGAAGGTGTGATGGAATGGAACATCGTGATGCTGGTCGGGGGCAAGCGCCCGGTCATTGCCTTCACCGTCGCAGAACAAAAAGCTTTTCGTAATAGCCAGGGCGATTACATCAAACTGGTGCAGAGCATTAAGAAAGTGAATTAGTGAGCGGGGGCCGATAGTCGGCCACCAGTTGCAACCCCGCAATTATCATCTAATCCCCAATCAAAGGAGTCCAGAACTTGAAACCACTAGCCCTGTTTTTCCTTCTCGCCGTTTTTACTGTCTCGACCGCTGCACAAGACAAAGCATTTTTAGGTAAATGGGACATTATGGGCGATACGCCCAATCAGAATGTTGTCTATTGGCTTGAAGTCAATAAAGAAGCCGATGGCAAGCTGAGCGGAAAATTCCTCAATCGCGGTGGCAGCGTGTTGCCGTTGCATTCCATCAAACTTGAAAATGACGAATTGGTGTTTGCTGTCAACAACCGTCCCAATTCGCCCATTCATCGCGCCAAAGTCGTTGGCAAAGAATTGAAAGGCTCTGTTCAGGCCGGACAGAACACGATCAATTGGACCGGCGTACGTCCGCCGAAGTGGGGCAAATACAATGCGAACGGCAAACATAAATTTGGCGCGCCGGTCGTGTTGTTCGATGGCAAATCGCTGGACAACTTCACCGCGCAAATGACTACGCGCCCCTTTGGCTGGAAGCTGGTAGATGGCGTGATGACGAATGATGTGCATGGTAACAATCTTGTCTCCAAGCAAAAATTCCAGAACTTCAAAATCAACTGTGAATACAAGCTTGAACCGAAGCAACCTGGTGGCAATGCGGCGAACAGCGGCATCTATTTGCGCGGCAGATACGAGTTGCAAGTGCTGGACGATGAAACGGCGAATTCAGATGGCCTGCACAATCACATGGCGCTTTACAGCCGGGTCGCGCCGAAAGTCAGCGCCAGCAAAAAAGCCGGTGAGTGGCAAGAGATGGAAGCCATCATTGTCGGTAATCGCCTGACGGTGAAGTTGAACGGACAACTCGTTCACGACAACATCGTGATTGATGGCATCACGGGCGGCGCATTGGATTCGCGCGAAGGCGAGCCGGGGCCGATTATGATTCAAGGCGATCACGAAAAAGTCTATTTTCGCAAAGTCATTGTGACGCCCATCGTGAAGTGAAAAGCAAAAGGCAAATAACAAAAGGCAAAAGGCAAAAGGTCGGCAGTTTATTTTCTCAGATTGAGAGAAAAGTAAATTCTGCTCTTATCACTTTTGCCTTTTGCTTTTTACCTTTTACCTTCGCGCACGCGCAGCAGGGCTTTGGCACCAGCACCCTACCCGATTCCAAAGTATGGTTTACGTTGCGCGATGGTTTGCTCGGCGAAGCGCATTACCCCAACCTCAAAACCAATAATCTGAGTTCACTCTATTTCGTCGTCACTGATGGCAAGAGCTTTGCTGTGTCGGAGCGCGATGCCGATGTGACGAAACAATTTGTGCCAACGAATCCGCGCGCGCTGAGCTTTCAGCAAATCACGTCTCACGCAAAACGTAAATTCACGCTCACGAAACGCTACTGCGCCTATCCCGATTACAGCACGGTTTTGATAGATGTTGAGTTGCGCGCGCCTGCGAATTACAAGCTCTACGTCGTATTTGATCCTGCATTGGCAAATACTGAAGCGAACGACACGGCGGCGGCGTTTGGTGGGCAAGGCGCATTCAGTGTGTACGAAGGTGATCTATGTGCGGCGCTGATTGCCGCCCAGGGATTTGCCGAAATGAATGCTGATTTGGTTGGTACGAACGATGGGTTGCAAACGTTGATGCAGAAATTCAAACTCGCCAAAACAAGCCCACGTGCTGACAACGGCAATGTCATTTGCGTGGCACGGCTCAAGCGAGCAAAGAATTTTTTACTCGCGCTATCGTTCGCTGACACGCCAGAGAAAGCGTTGATTGAGGCGGAGCATTGTTTGGAGGCAGATTTTGCCGACACGCTGGCAGAATATGAGAAAGGCTGGAGCGATTGGTTGGCGCAAAAGGGAATTACGACCGACCCGCTCGCAGCAATGTTGCGTCAAGCGCGGGAAGAGAAACGGTGATGAGTTTTCTCAATGGAATTGCGTGAGTTGCGCAAACGCCTCTGCATAAGGCTGCGGCGGATTGCCAGTGCGCAGCGATAAAAACGTTTGCATTCCGGCTTGCTGGGCGGCTTCCAACTCGGCTGTTACATCCGAAATAAACGCCACCTCGCGCGGTTCGCAATCTAGGGCGGCGGCAATGTGACGATAACTTTCAGCCTCTCGTTTCGCGCCGATATTCGTATCAAACCACCCGCTGATAAATCCGCTCAAATCGCCTTGTTCGGTGTGCGTGAACAATAATTTCTGTGCCAGCACGCTGCCCGAAGAAAAGATAGCGATGCGCTTGCCCTGCTCGCGCCAAGCTGCGAAGGCGGGCGACACATCAGCAAACATCTGGCTTTTCAACTCGCCGCTTGCATAACCTTCCTCCCACACCTTGCCTTGCAGCGATTTTAACGGCGTAGATTTGCGATCCTGCTCCATCAGCCAATGCAAGTATGCGATGACAGATTCGGGCTGTGACGAATCCAAAACAGGCGGCTGTAAGCCTTGCTGCATATCGGCGGTGTATTCGATTTGCAACAGGGCGACGTCGGCTTGTGCCTCGTCCCAATGCTGCATCAGATAGGATGGAAGGCGTTTGCGGGCGTAGGGGAACAGCACCTGATAGACAAAATCTATCGGCGTGGTGGTGCCTTCGATGTCAAGCAGGATGACTTGAATATGTGGGCCAAGTTGCATCGTTATTGAGCGGAAAGGCTGGCGGGGAGATAAGCCGGGCTGAAGCACACAGGTTGATACCCCGCATCCACGCCGCTTTCGGTGTAGCGCGGAACCCAACCCGCCGGATCAGCAAACAGGCGTATCGCTCGGATGCGCAAGTCTTCGCATAAATTGAACCAATGCAAAGTGCCACTTGGCACGCGGATCAAATCTCCGGCGGTGACTTCAATGGACGTGACGACACCGTTGCTTGGATGAATGTGGAAGATGCCGCGTCCTTCAATAATGAACCGCACTTCGTCATCGTCGTGCCAATGTTCGGATTTGAATTTCGCCAGCATTGCGTCCAGCCCCGGTGTGTTCGGTGTTACGTCAATCACGTCTGCCGTGACGTAGCCATCCAGTTCTTTCAGTTTGTTGATGTCGGCGGCGTAGGCGGCGAGAACTTCTTCAGCGGACGCATCGGATGCAAGTGGATGCGAAGGCTGCCATTGCTCGTAGTCAATATCAATGCTCGCCAGATAATCCGTGATTTCCGCCGCGTCAGTGATGGTGCGATTTTCGTCAGGAATCGTTACGATTGCCATAGGTTTTTTACCTCGCTACTCCTGCTTCGGGGACCGTGCCGATAGTTCGTCCCGTCACCTCCAGCAGGAATTCAAAAATCTCAATGTGGCGTTTAGCCTCTTGTACATCTTTGCCCCAAGTATACAGCCCGTGTCCGCGTAGCAAAAAGCCGTGTGCGTCGGGAAATCGTTGCAACGTTGCTTCGACCCTGTGGGCAAGCTGGTCCATCTGTTGCGAATTTTCAATGATCGGCAGCCATTCCGTATGATCGTGGGTTTTGACACCCGCTAAACCTTTCAGCATTTCATAGCCTGAAAGCGCGATGCCTTCGGCCTGGGCAAAGACGGTTTGGGAAAGCAGGGTTGACCAAATGGAATGCGTGTGCAGCACGGCCCCAGCCCCGCGCAATTTGACGGCGATCAGGTGAAGTTTTGTTTCGTCGGATGGTTTGCCGTGGCCTGCGGTGACTTTGCCATCGGCATCAATTTGCAGGATTTGCTCAGAGGTCAGATTACCCTTGTCCATGCCGCTGGCGGTGATCGCCAATTGTAAGGGAGCGTGGCTCAGCACGGCGCTGAAATTACCGCTTGTACCCAGCACCCACCCTCGTTGATAAAAGTTCCTGCCGATGTCCGCCAACATTACGGCAGTCTCAGTCAATCTGGAGTTTTTTTCTGCGTGGATCATGCTTCAATTTGCCTTCAGAAATAGAGGGGAATTTGCGCTGACAAAGCCATTGCTCTACGCCAAACAGTTGGGTGACTTCCGGTTTTTCTGAAGTCATCATAGAGCTTGCCTCAAGGAATGTGTTGTCTTGGACGTGACGAATTTACCATACCTCTCTCGGAGCCAGAAGAGGGTTGAAAAAATCCCTCGTGTCTGAAAGAGGAAACCAACCGCGAGAGCACCGATGAAGACCGTCAAGAGTAAATAGAAAACACCCGGCGGTGATATGTCGCTATCACCACCGGGTGAGCTTTCTTCAGTTTGTTGATTAGGACGCAGGTCTATTTGACCGTGACTTCAAATTGGTTGCTTTCGACTGCGGTGCCTACACTGGTTGCTTTGACCTTCACTTTAACGGTTCCTGCCGTGAAATCCGTCGGCAAAAGCACATTGATTTGATCCAGACCGGGAAACTGATTCTGGCTGCCAGCGTAGACCGGGACGAGCGAGGTGGTGGTCTCTCCTCTTGTGACATCAAGCGTCACAGATGTTAGGTCAGCAAAGCGGAACCCGGTACCGAAGAGTAGTAAATAGCTTTCTTTCTTATCCGCACTGATTTCGCAGGGAGGCGCAGGATAGGTGTTGCTTGTAGTGTTGCCATCCGCATCTTTGAGTACAAGCTGACAGGCGATAGCGCCTGCGCCCTTACCATCCTGTGTCGTGGTAAAAATGCCGGGTTGCGCGTCCAGCACTTTGACCTTTCCCTTGGATACCACGCCTTTATTGTTGATCGTAAACTCAACGCCATCCCCTGCTAATAGACCATTTGGGACGACGAAATTAATTTGCGATGGCGAGACATAGATGAGCCTGGCGGCGATGCCTGCTATTGTGACTCCGACACCATTCAGTTCAAAATCCAGATTGGTGTCCGTTGAAATTGCCGGAGCATCTGCCAGTTTGGTTCCGAAAATTGAGCCGAGTGAACCGCGCCCGATAGGATTTGTTTCGGGCTTGGTGGGATCAGGTGAAGCAAAGCTGGCTGCATTGACCATTGCCGGGATCACTTCATTCGTTTGAGTGATAGGACGGATCAGCGCCCGATAGATTTCAAATGAAGTGTCCGGGTTTGAGCCGAGCATATCAATATCGTTATTAAAGAACAGATCGGTTCCCGCTGCATTAGAGTTGACTTGCAGAATGGCTTCACGTTGATCCAATACGCGTGGGGATAGAGGCGTATAAGTGATCTGCCGAAACTTGGCTGCCGCAATATCATAACGAAAGACCTCGCGGCTGCCATCTGCATTGTCCGTCAAAATTGCACTCGTCCCACCCGAAGCAACCGGCACAATGTTGAGGATAGAGCCAATAAATACATATTGCCCATTTGGACTGAGAGCAGGTGTGAAATCGTAATCAATCTTGTCTATGTCTGTTTGGGTTGGAGTCGCCGGCAGGGGGGAATTGCTTGTGATTTGCGTGAATTTGCTGGTTGTGCGGTTATACAGAAACACTTCACGCGTTTTGTCTGAATTTTTGCCTGACTCCAAATCACCCGCAGATTCAAACACCAACAAGTTTCCATCACGGCTCAGATGTTTAGTGTTCGGATTCAGAATATTCACGGGGCGATCCGGGACCAGCGTTCCAATTTGGCTGATGCTTGCCGGAAATCCTGCGAATCCAGAGGTGGCGGTGATTTGAGTGAGGGCTTTGGTCGCCACCTCATAGAGGAAGATCTCACCATTAAAGTCTTTGTTATTGATGGATGCGGTTGGAGCGTGATCGAAGCCCGCAATAAAAACCATCACGTTGCCGTTGGCGCTGAGTTGCGGATTGCTGTTGAATCCTTTGAAGACAAACCCGTCCATCGCATCCACCTGGTTTTTGGTAGTCACTTGGGTGAATTGACCGGTTGAGGTGCTGTAGAGAACGATTTGCCCCAAGCCATCGGGATTGTTGATACCTGGCAGTTCTTTTCGTGTGGTAACAAAGCCCAACAACGTGCCATTGAAGTTAATGGTTGGCGTATAGTTATCAAATACTTCAATACGTCCGCTGGCCGCAGTGGAAGCTGTCGTCGTGGTGATTCGCTGGAAGAACGGGGTTGTACTATTTAGTGGCAAGGTTGCCAAATAAATTTCCTGATTGCCATCGTCATTTCTTCCGGCCTCGCCGGAAATCAACGTCCCGCTGTTAGAGGAGAAAACAATCTTTGTCCCATCACCACTAATGGCCGCATTATTGTTGGAAACAGAGATCAAAATTCTACGCTGAGCGAAAGGCAAGTCCTTATCCGCCGGGTCATAGATATGTTCGGTCTTAGTGATTTGAATGACTGAGCGTTTGTCTATCTCATAGACAAATACCTCAAGATTGAGGTCGGGGTTGCTGCCTGTCAGGTTGGCAGCCGATTCAAAAATCACCCGCTTGCCATCATCGCTAACTCCGCGCACAGGGCTGGCGGGAGTGTCCTGAATATCGGTGATTTGGAAGAGGGAAACTTCATCATTCGTTTGCACAAATTGTGCCTGTGATGAAAAGCTGAAAAAACAAAAGACTGCCGGGACAATCAAGAAACGGACAAAAGCTTTCACTTGGGTCTGGCTCCTCTGAATAGTAATTATGGCGTGACGTAACCAATCGGGGTTGCGATGCAATCCAGGTTGTTTCAATCAAAGGGCGCGATTATAGCTGAGAGACCATCTGCTTGTCGAACTGGGAAGGATGAGAAAAAAATAAGGGACGCCGAAGTTCGACATCCCTTTTCCAACATAACAGGAGGCTATTTCCTCACCCAAAACTTTTAGGCTGCCTTGGGGCTAACATATTGATCGTAATGGCGGACTTCCCATTCACGGAAGGAGTCCTTCTTTACTTCCGGGAATTTGGTTTCCATTTCAGCAACGTCTATCGCTTCTAAGTAAACCCGATCCATGCTTTCCGTCGGGCAGCCATTCTTGGCGCAAGCTTTCAGATGGCGTTTGACGATCTGAATGACCTTGGCGCGCTTTTCTGCCGATAGGTTGTTCACTTTTCTCAAAGTATCGTTGGTAATCGTTAGTTGCATAGTTCGCTCCCTCTCAAGAATCCTAATTTGGATAACTACCTAATTGACCGCTATTTGGCTTGATGATAGCGAGCGACTGTTTCGTCTTTATCGAAAATTTGTGTCGAACCGTTTAATTTCATCCCTCAGCGCTAGACCCATCTCAGCCAAAATGAGTGACCCTTAGTTGCGGGAACTTAGAGAAGGTTTGCCTTATCTCAATTATTTTCGGCTAATAATCCCAGGAGGCGAGTTCCGGCCAAACGACTTGACCTCCCTGCATCGCTGAGGCACACTGTCGCATCTCCCTCGACCTAGCCCCTTGAAGAAACATCGCTCCCGGACATGCCGAAATTTGAACATCACATTTTCATTTGTACCAATCAACGTCCTCCAGAAAATCCACGCGGCTGTTGCGACCCCGCCGGGTTGGGACAATTGCAGTTACTGTTCAAAAAAGAACTTGCCGCGCGTGGGGTAAAAGGCAAAATTCGCGCCAATAAAGCCGGTTGCCTGGATCAATGCGAACACGGTCCGACGGTGGTTGTGTATCCCGATGCTGTTTGGTACAGCGGCGTAACCGTAGATGATGTCCCTGAAATCGTCGAGTCCCACTTGATAAATGGTGTTCCTGTGGCGCGCTTGCAGATGCGCGAAGCATGTCTCAACACTCAACAGTGCGAACACCGGAAATAATCTCAAGGGTGAGATTTAAAATTTGAGAGTTATACGCTTCTCCTTACTATTTGAAGTCCGGAATTCAAATTTCTATGCAGCCCGTCACCACTCCCTTAAAGCTCGTCGCACTTGGTGGTGGTACTGGTTTGTCTACGCTTTTGACAGGCCTCAATCCTTATTTGAACGCCGGGCAGCGTGCTATGGATCCGCCGTGTCCCGTGATTCGATTGCAAACAGACTTACCCTTCAATCACGTTGAGCTTTCGCTGACGGCGATTGTGACGGTGACGGATGATGGCAAAAGTTCCGGGCGTTTGCGCTCAGAATTCGCGGTGTTACCGCCGGGAGATATTCGCAATTGTCTGGTTGCGCTGGCACGAGAGGATCGTTTTCTGAAGGGCTTGTTCAAGCACCGATTCGCGGGCAACGGCACACTGGGCGGCCACTCATTGGGAAATCTGATTATCGTGGCGCTGTCGCAGATGAGCGATAACTTTCTGGAAGCGATTGAAAAAGCGAGCGCCTTACTCGGTTGTGCGGCGCGTGTGCTCCCTTCAACGCTGGATTCGGTTGATCTGGAGGCGCGCATCGGCGGACAAATGGCGTATGGGCAAAGAGCCATCAAAGCGTTGAGCGCCGCGCGTGGAAAGCCCATTCGCAATCTGGCCGTGACGCCTGCTGATGCGCACGCTTTGCCCGAAGCTGTGAACGCGATTTTGGAAGCCGACCTTATCACGCTCGGTCCCGGTTCCTTGTTTACCAGCGTGATGCCGAACCTGTTGATTGATGGGATTGCCGAAGCCATTAGCGAATCAAAAGCCCGGAAAATGTATATCTGTAATCTCATGACTGAGGTGGATGAAACAGATGGGTTTTCTGCCGAAGCCCACGTTACTGAATTGTTGCGCACCTGCCCGACATTGAAGTTGGATTATGCGCTGTTCAATTCCAGCCCGATTTCGTCGGAAATGCGTGCCCTGTATGCCGAAGAGGAAGCCGTTATGCTGGAGCCGCCCACAGTCTCGCATTTTGCTTTCGGTGACGTTCAATTTGTGTGCAAGCCGCTGGCGACGGAAGCCCGTTCGGTACGACACGATCCGGTAAATTTGGCTCGCGCAATTTTTGAAATTTACTATAATGCCTGAGTTTCGCATCTGCCCCCATCATGCCCCCGCCCTGATCTTTCAAATTCAACCTATCTTCAGAACTATTTAGAGGAATACTTCAGTGAGCAACCCAACCAATGTTTTGATTTTAGCTGCGGGCCTTGGTACGCGCATGAAAAGCGAGCAAGCCAAAGTCCTGCACAAACTCGGCGGGCAGCCGTTAATTGCCCATGTTCTTCGCCGTGCGATTGCTTTAAATCCCGAAAAAATGATTGTTGTCACCGGCTATCAGGCTGAGGCTGTTGAAGCCGCTGCCCGCGTCGCACTCGCGCCCGAGATGGCTGAGCGATTGGTGTTTGTGCGACAAACGGAGCAACGCGGTACAGGGCACGCTGTGATGTGTGCGCGGGAGGTTTTGAAAAATGCCAAGGGATCATTGATTGTCAGTTACGGCGATGCTCCTTTGGTCAAATCTGCGACCCTGCAAAAGCTCAAAGCGGCACACGAAGCAGGGAAGCACGCGGCCACGCTCATTACCATCAAGATGGAAATCCCGCCTGCCTATGGTCGTATCATCCGCGATAGCGAAGGCCAATTCGTCAAAATCGTCGAGGATAAAGATTGCACACCTGAGCAAAAAGCCGTCAAAGAAGTGAATCCCGGCTTTTACTGTTTTGATATTCCGTCGTTGCTGCCAGCGCTGGATCGGCTGACGACGAAGAATGCCCAAGGTGAATATTACCTGACCGACGTGCCGGAAATTCTGCGCACCGATGGCAAATCCGTTGGCACTGTTTTGCACGATGATGACCTGGAACTACAGGGCTTCAACAATCGCGCCGAAATTGCCCTTGGGTGGAAACGTCTGCGCCATGAAATTTTGGAGCGATTGATGGCTGAAGGCGTGACCATCGTTGATCCCGATTCGACCTACATTGACGCCGAGGTTGAAATCGGACGCGACACGACAATTCACCCACAAGTGATTATTGAAGGAGCGTCGCGCATTGGCAGCTATTGCGAAATCCATTCGTGGTCACACCTGACGAACGTCGAAATCGGCGACAATTGCACGGTCAATAATTCGTGCGTGATCGAAGACAGCAAACTCACCGCAAATAACACGGTCGGCCCATTCGCACGGTTACGGATGCATGCCGTGCTGGATGATTCCGCCGTCGTTGGCAATTTCGTCGAACTCAAGAAATCCAAACTCGGTCGCAAATCGAAATCCATGCACCTGACCTATTTGGGCGATGCCACGATTGGCGAGCGCGTCAACATTGGCGCAGCGACCGTGACGTGCAATTACGACGGCAAAAACAAACACCAAACCATCATCGAAGACGATGTCAAAATCGGCTCCGACACGATGCTGGTTGCTCCCGTCAAAGTCGGACGCGGCGCAATGTCCGGCGCCGGTTCGGTGATTATCGAAGACGTGCCGGAAGACACGCTAGTCGCAGGCGTTCCGGCGAAAGTGAAGAAGAAATTGAAATAATGAATTGAGTAGACGGTAGATGGTAGACAGTAGACGGTAGAAAAACGTCCCCAAGCTACCGACTACCGTCTACTCCCTACGGAGTTACTTATGTGTGGAATTGTTGGATACGTCGGACATCAACAGGTCGTAGATGTTGTCATCGAAGGCTTACGCAAACTGGAATATCGTGGCTATGACTCCGCCGGAATCGCCGTCATCAATCGCGAAGGCGAAATGCAGGTGCGCCGCGCCGAAGGCAAATTGCGCAACCTCGAAAACGTCCTCGCCAAAAATCCGATTGAAGGCGATTACGGCTTAGGTCACACGCGCTGGGCTACGCACGGACGACCGACCGAAGAGAACGCGCACCCGCATCGTTCCAGTGATGGCCGCATTTGCGTCGTGCATAACGGCATCATCGAAAACTATCTGGAACTCAAACGCGAGTTGCAAAAGCAGGATCATCGCTTCCAGTCCGAAACCGACACCGAAGTCGTCGCGCACCTGATCGAAAAGCATTTGCGCCAAAATCCCGACCTCGGTCTGGAAGGCGCATTCCGCGCAACGCTCAAGGAAATTCGCGGCATCTACGCGCTCGTAGCGATTTCTGCCGACGAACCGAACAAGCTTTGCGCCGCGCGTTTAGGCCCGCCCGTCGTCGTCGGCCTTGGCGAAGACGAATACTTCGTCGCGTCGGACATCCCCGCGATTCTCGAACACACGCGCAACATGTTTTTCCTCGGCGACGGCGAAATGGCGACGCTCACGCGCGAAGGCGTAAAAGTCGAAGACGCCAGCGGCAAGCCCGTCAATCCAAACGTCCAACGCATCAACTGGGATCCGATTCAGGCGGAAAAAGGCGGCTTCAAGCATTTCATGCTCAAGGAAATTTATGAGCAACCGCGCGCCGTCCGCGACACGACACAGAACCGCGTTTCGCTCGACACTGGCCACGTTTATCTGGACGAAATCAACATTCCCGCCGCCTATTTCCGCAGCTTCAGCGACATCAAAATCGCAGCTTGCGGAACGGCGTGGCATGCGGCGTTGGTCGCCAAATATTTGATCGAAGAACTCGCGCGCGTCCCGGTCGAAGTGGATTACGCTTCGGAATTCCGCTATCGCAATCCGATCCTGACGCCGAGCACGTTGATGATGGTGATTTCGCAATCCGGCGAAACCGCCGACACGCTCGCCGCCTTGCGCGAAGCCAAAGAAAAAGCCTGCCGTTCGATTGCGATTTGCAACGTGCAAGGCTCAATGATGACGCGCGAAGCCGACGGCACAATCTACACGCACGCTGGGCCGGAAATCGGCGTCGCTTCGACGAAAGCCTTTACGTCGCAAATGGTCGCGGCCTATCTGTTCGCGCTCTACCTCGCGCAGGAACGCAAAACGCTTAGCGAAGAACAATTGCAATGGCACGTGCGGCATTTATCCGAACTGCCCGTGAAGATGGAAAAGCTGCTCAACGATCCGAGCATTGATTATGAAGACCTGTCGAAACACTTCGTCCTATCGAGCGATTTTCTGTATTTGGGACGCGGCATCAACTTCCCGATTGCGCTCGAAGGCGCATTAAAGCTGAAAGAAATTTCCTACATCCACGCCGAAGGCTACGCCGCCGGAGAAATGAAGCACGGCCCGAACGCGCTAATTGATTCGCGTCTGCCCGTTGTCGTCATCAACACGCTGGATTCCGACGACGAAAAATCAAAACTGCGCTACGAAAAAACCCTCTCGAACATTCAAGAAGTCCGCGCCCGCGACGGCATCGTCGTTGCGATTGTGACAGAGGGCGATCAAGACACGCGCGACATGGCTTCGTTCACCATTGAAGTCCCACCGTCGAGCGAATTACTCTCGCCCGTGCTGTCCACGATTCCGATGCAGTTGCTGGCCTATCACATCGCCGTGCGCCGAGGCTGCGACGTGGATCAGCCAAGGAATTTGGCGAAGAGTGTGACGGTGGAATAGTTATACAAAAAACTCTAAAACTTCATTTGTATGGGGAAAATAAAGTCGTACAACGAGAAATAAAGTCGTACAACGAGAAATAAAGTTGTACAAACCTAGATCGTTTCATAGAATGCCCCTGGCCTATTTGGGTCAGGGGCATTTTTATGAAGAAAAGTCGTTACGCTTGGGATGAAGCCAAATACAAGAGGTTTCTGAAGAAAGAAGGCCGTGGTCAAGGAACCGGGCAAGATTATCGTCCTTGGTTAGCAATCTATGACGTTTCCTCTACAGGTCGTGTGCATAGAATAAAGGGGTGGAAAACAAACCGGACGCATCATCTGCTATCCGATCAAGAAAGAAATTTCTTTTATTTGCTTGAGTGGTCAGATTCGGTCATTGATGTCAGAGAACAATTCCCCCTCGATTTAGACGAAACCCAACTAATAGCTAAAGATATGGGAATCAAGCACCCAGCGGATCAATCAAGTGGGTTTCCTTGGGTTTTTACCACTGATTTTCTCATTACAGTTCGTAATCAAAATCAAATCTCACAAATTGCAAGGACAGTTAAGCCCTCAGATTTTTTAGAAAAAGATCGAATCATCGAAAAGTTTGAGTTGGAAAGACGTTATTGGGTTTCCAGAGGTATTGATTGGGGGATCGTCACAGAAAAAGACCTGCCACAGGTACTTGTAACAAATATTGGGTTTATACACGGAGACTATTGGCTTGAGGCTACAAGTGAAACAAGTGCTGTCGAAATGCTGGCTTTAGTAGATTCGTTCAAATTACGGCTACTGAACTATACAGGAACGGTACATCATTTTACAGATGCCTTTGATATAGACTTTAACCTGAAAGCTGGAACCGCCCTACGATTGCTAAAATATCTGATTGCAAAGAAACAAGTCACTGTAGATATGAATGAAAAGATAAAATTTACAAAATCAGTTCAATCACTTATTTGCCAGGATGTCCGATCTCAATATAAGGCTCGTATTGCTTGATCATTATGATTGCTGTCAATTCACTTCTGAAAATTAAAGAGGGCAGTGTCCACCTCTCTGTTGTCCGGGTGTTATGGGTAGATGAATTAAATGATGAGGGGTGGGTTATCAATGTAATAGAAGATAAGGGGGTTCCTTATCTGATGTCTCTTTCTGCCTTGAAAACAAACATCGCTAACGAAGCTATCGAGTTAATGAAGGAAGACCCTTGGGCTCCAATTGTTGGGGATGAGACGCTTACAACAAAACAGCGAGAACTCAGAGATAAAGGTTGGTCGGCTATAGAAGGGCTTGTCAAACCTGAGCTTGAGCCACAAATATTCCAAAAAGATTTCCGTGGAGAGTTAATCAAGAAAGCAGCCGAAAAAAGTGAACTAGAAATAAAAACAATTTACAAATACCTACGCAAATTCTGGCAAAGAGGCAAGGTTCAGAATGCACTGATTCCTGATTTTTTTAATTGCGGAGGAAAAGGAAAAAACAAAAGTGACGGGGCAAAGAAAAGAGGGAGACCGAGAAAGTTTGGTAACGATCCTGAGATTGGTGAAGGAATAAACATTAACGAAGAGATCAGGAGAATCTTTCATACGGCACTCAAAAGATTTTATCTAAATGAGAAAGAAACGCCTTTGCCCGTAGTCTATGATTTGATGGTAGGGGAATATTTTGTAGACAAGCTTATCTATGAAAATGGGCAGGCTAAAACAGTACTCGTTCCCGATAGTGAAAAGCCTTCTTATGGGCAATTCAAGTATTGGGCCAGCCAAATTATTTCACCCGAAACAGCCCAAAAGGCGCGCAAGGGCGGTATTGCTTATGATAGAGAAAACAGGGCGCATCTTGGCAGTTCAACAGGTGAGGTATATGGGCCAGGCGAAAGATGTCAGATTGATGCCACAGTAGCAGATATATACCTAGTTTCTCGCTATAACAGAAAATGGGTCATTGGCAGACCTGTAATATATGTAATCATAGATGTTTTCAGCCGCCTTATTGTTGGAATTTATGTAGGGCTTGAAGGGCCTTCATGGTTGGGCGCAATGATGGCTATCTGCAACGCCGCTAGAGATAAGTTTTCTTTCTGTCAGGAGTATAAGGTTCCTATGGATGCGGCTAAATGGCCTTGTGCAGGGCTTCCGCAGATATTGCTGAGCGATGGAGGGGAAGTAAAAAGTCGGAAGGCAGATCCTATTGTTAGGAATCTTGGTGTTCACCTTGAGGCGGCAAAAGCCTACGCCCCCGATTGGAAAGGAATTATTGAAAGACATTTCCGTACTATTCAAGAGAAAGTAAAGCCATTTGTTCCTGGTTATGTTGAAAAAGACGCGCTGAAAAGAGTGGGAAACGCTTATCGCTTGGATGCCAAGTTGGACATTTTTAAATTCACACAAATTATCATTCAGTGCGTGTTACAACACAATTCTAGCTACCTCCCTACTTATCCAAGGGATGAACAGATGATAGCTGATGATGTTTCTCCTATACCACTGCATTTATGGGACTGGGGAATTAGAAATCGGTCGGGGTCGCTGAAGTATTTTCCTGAAGAAATCGTCAAGTTAAACTTGATGCCAGTTGGAATGGCAAATATAACATCGCGTGGCATCCTTTTTGAAAAAATGAGGTATAGCTGCGAACGAGCTATACGTGAGCAGTGGTTTGATCGAGCAAGTATTAAGGGAAATCAAAAAATTGAGATTTCATACGATCCGAGGACAACAAACTATGTGTATTTGAAGTCTTCTGATGGTAGAAGCTATGAAACTTGCTATTTGCTTGACCCTGACAATAGGTACTCTAATAAAGACATATATGAAATTACATACTTACATCAGTATGAAGAATATATGAAGCAGCGAAATAGAGGAGCGAAGCAGCAAGAAAACGTAAATCTTTATGGATATATTAAGCAAAAAGTTCAAGAAGCTGAAAATCAAGCAAATTTGGTTTCTGCCATTCCTGAGTCTAAAAAGAACGTTTTGAATATTCGAGAAAATCGTGAGCAAGAAAAAGCGGAGTTACGCAAAGAACAAGTTTTTGACCTTTCTCCAGTTGCAAATAATACTAAAGAAACAACGGGAACCATGTTTTCGCCTGAAAGAGCAAGGGACATTCAAGAGCGAGCGTCGCCTGACTTTCTAAATTTATTAAAGCAAAAGCGAAAAGAGATAAAAGATGGAGAGTAATCTTTCTGACTCACTTATTAACTATATTGCCAAGATAGCAGAATATCGTGACCCACTTCTTCGTGACTACAGGGGTAACCCTATGATCGAAGCTCTTCCACCGATCTTGAGCAAAGATGAGTTTGTTAAAAAGGTTAGCTCGTATCCCACATTTGATGAAACCGAAAAACTATTGCCTGCTGAAATCAGGATGCACTGTGTTTACAGGCTCACACGATATTTTCAACCGTTAGATCGGCATATTATATTAGAGCAGAAACTCACACAGCTTATTAGACAAGGCTATATTGCTCGAAATCCGTTGGATCCCAAGTTTGCATTACGCTTGAGACAAATTGGAGAGGTGTTGAGCCAAGCTATACAACGAAAAGAGCTACCTATTAATGAAATTGTGGATGTACAGTCATCCGCGAATAGTTATACTTTAATCGGTATTTCAGGTTTGGGAAAAACTACTGCTGTAGAAAGAATTTTGCGACTGTACCCCCAAGTAATCCTTCATGGTGAATATAAAGGCATACCGCTTAATTTCTACCAGGTCGTATGGGTCAAGGTTGAGTGTCCACATGCAGGAAGCCTGAAAGACATCTGTGGAGATTTCTTCAAGGAGATTGATGATCTGTTAGGAACACCCTATTACAAAAAATTTGGCGACCCTCGGATTACCGAATATGTAATGCTCGCACACATGTGTTTGATTGCAATTAGACATGGAGTAGGTGCGATAGTAATTGATGAACTTCAAAACTTAAGCCTTGCCAAAAGCGGGGGGGCAGAGGCGGCCATGAATTTCTTTGTAAAGATGGTCAATAAAATTGGCGTACCTGTTATCAGAATTGGTACCAATAAGGTAAAGGATATTTTACAAGTTGACTTCAGACATGCAAGAAGATCTATTGGAGACTACTGGGATCGTTTTAAATTAGACAACGAATATGACATGGCGCTGTGGGATTTTCTAATCGAAGAATTATTCTCTTATCAATGGACACAGGAAAAAGCGACGCTGACAACAGAGATCAAAGAGGCTCTCTATGATGAAAGCCAAGGCATTATTGATATTGGAATTAAACTTTATATGATGGCGCAATGGCGGGCCATTTTATTTGATCGAGATCAGATTTCTGCTGAAGATATCAGGCTCGTTGCCAGAGATGGTCTGAAAATGGTTCAACCGATGATCCAAGCCCTTCGCTTAAATGATCTCAAACAACTCGAAAAATATGATGACATCAAATCTTTAGATATAAAGTCATATTACGAAGAGTATATTGACGACATCAAGATTTCACATACCAAGAAGATTGAGAAGGCCAAAAAGGCTATTACGGTATCTGCCTTAGACTCCCTCAATTCTCTTATAATAGGCTTGGTTGATTTGGGAATCACACCAACATTGGCCAAAAAACACGCTGGTCTAGTTTGGGCTGGAAGGGATGAGATTGAGACTATGGAAGAATTACTGGGGAAAGCTTACAAAGCAGCCTTAATTGACAGCGGCGGTACAGCGCAATCCCCAAAAGACTCTTCAAAAAAGAAGCCCCTCTCACAAATTGATTTCCCTAACGACATCAGACAAATAGTTACAAAAGGCCGTGACCAAAAACTATCTGCCTATGATGCATTAAAACATGGCGGATTTATTAAATCCCCGGTGAAGGACTTCCTGGATGAAAAAGCCGCGTGAGATTGACTTTCTTCCCCACCCCGTATCCGGATGAATTACTGTACAGCGCGCTTGCCCGCTATCATTTGCGTAGTGGAAATCTCAGCGCCAAAGAAACCCTTCAAGAATTATTTGGCTCTACCACTGTCATAGCAACTATTGATCTTCCCTCGCATCTTGATTCCTTAATCGCGCGCCTTCCGCCTCTTGCCAGTTTTTCTTCAGAGGGACTAATTTGCAACCATACGCTCCTTCCCTACTACGCTCCATTTTTGAAGCCAGAGATTGTGGCCCAGATCAAGCAATCGATGAAGGGGCATCAGTGGGGCGACATCCACACTCGGTGTGGAATTGTTGCAAGCAGCATCAATCGCCCAATGTATTTACGATTTTGCCTTGTCTGTTTTCAGGCCGATGTAAAGACCTTTGGCGAACCATACTGGCATCGTGTTCACCAACTTCCTGGCGTACTCATCTGCCCGACACATGAGGCATTGCTTCACAACAGCACAATCCGTGTTTTAGGTAGAAATCGGCACGAATTTGTGGCAGCGGATTCCAGATGTTGCATTCCCAAACCACAAGCAGTTTCAGTCAAGGCTGCCACTTGGGGCAAACTTCTGGTTCTGGCGCAAGATTCAGCCGCGCTTCTGAAACATGCTTTCCCTATTAAGGGATCGCACTGGTTTCGGCAGCAATATGGCGCGCTGTTAATTGACCGGAAATTAGCGAATGTTTCAGGGCGCGTGCGGCAAAAAGATTTCCGGGATCAATTCCGACAATTTTACGGAGATGAATTGTTACGCTTGGTCAATTCAGAACTTGAAACCGACAAAGATATTGATTGGCTTGCCAGCATTGTGCGCAAACATCGCAAAGCATTCCACCCGCTACGACATTTACTCTTGCTTCAGTTTTTTGATCTGACACCGGAGATACTTTGGAACTCGGTGTTTACATCTCAACCCTTTGGAATCGGCCCGTGGGCTTGCTTCAATGGCGCGGCCAATCATTACCGTGAGTGCGTCATTACCAAGTTCACCATTTCCTGGTCAGCAGATACAAAACGTCCGCTGGGGCATTTTGTTTGCGCTTGTGGATTTGGCTATACGACCAGCGATCCCAAAGTTGCAGGAGGCTTGTCTTTAAAGCCGCTCCGTGTAAAATCCTTTGGGCCAACCTGGGAAAATAAGCTGAAACAATTGACAGAGAAAACGCTGGGCTTGAGAGAGACAGCAAGGCAGATGAAAGTAGACCCGAAAACGGTTTTACATCAATGCCAGCGTCTGGGCCTATCGTTAGGTAAAAATCAGGTTATTGAGCAGAAACAAAGTGCCACGACTCACAGTGATTCCATTGAGGTACTTCAGGCTACAACGCGGGATCGAAGAAAAGAATGGCAAGAATTGTGTGTGCAATTTCCGCAGGCATCAGTAACAGAGCTGAGACGAAAGGCCCCCGCCCTTTGGACTTGGTTGTACCGACATGAAAAAGACTGGTTGCGACAGAACGTTCCTGCTCCAATTCGCCAAGCCCCACAGGTCAAAAGAGTAGATTGGCAAGTACGAGATCAGCAAACCGCCACTGAAGTGCAAGCTGTCATACAACAAATTCTGGCAACAGTCCCCTTGCAGCGTGTCACCAAAAGTCGGATTGGCAAAAAGATAGGAAGGCTCGCATTACTTGAGCGGTTATTGGACAAGTTGCCGCGAACGAAATCACTACTGGAAAAGCGTTGTGAATCCCCTGCGCAGTACCGAATTCGTCGTATCCGATGGGCAGTTCAGCAGCTTCTTCGCCAAAACTCCGCCGTTCGAGTTTGGGAAGTTGTTCGGCTTGCGCGTTTACGAAAAGAATACGCTACTCAACTCGAAACATTTATCCAGAGAGAAATTAAACGTTCCGTAACCTCACTGCGCGAACAGGCAAAGTGAGATTGTGGAAATACTAAAAGTAAAGCCGTGGCCTTTTGATAAAAATGAGCCTGCTACGCTGAATTGGATACTATCCCCTATACGCAAGATTAGTGGATACGAAGTCATTGCTATATTCAAAACCCTTTTCACCGGTAAACTAGAACGAGTTCCGCTCCCCTTGGGCATATTGCCCGCCCTGAGAATTGGCCGGGTATATATTGATGGAAAATTAGCAGACCAAATCCCCCAACCACAAAAACTCGATATTCCCAATATAAGAAATGGCACACTGGTAGACGGCTTCAAAATGCCGCCTTCTCTCTATAGCCTCCTAGAGCAACGATCATCTTGCGAGGAAAACCTGTGGCGCTTTGAATTGAATGCCAATACATATTTTCTTCCTTGCCTGGAAATGATCAGAGCGTTTTTCATTCACACGAAAACACTGGCAAATAAAATTCTTATACCCAATGGTTTGGACACATTAATCGGCGATGAAGAGATCAAGGGAAACGAGTTGATCCTACATTTGGATGAAACATTCCCTCTCAATTTGCTAAAAACTAAGGAAATGGAAGCAGCGCACCTCAATCATTTGATCTGGCTGAGACATAATCCTTCAGCACGTATGGCTTGGGAGTTTGTTGCCCGCAAATTATATGCTCAAGCGATTAAGAACAATCCATTCGATTTGTTTCAGGCATTAAGCGAGCGAATTCCTTTACAAGTTATCCCGCCTTTTGCTGAATCGCTCAGGATGGAGTTCACCAGCGTTTCGCACGGAAATCAACATCTGGTTTTAGAAATCTTAGGATTTGAAGAAACGACACCTCTGCCCTTTGATCGAGTTAGTTATACGCACCCTCGGCTTGAAGAGCCTCGAAAAACCACCGTTACGAAAATCCGCAAGATTCCGATTGAAGTAGGAGAAGAAATTGAATTGGACACTTCTGGCCTTCCAGCCAAAAATGAATCAAACCCAACAATCGTGAAAACGCCTGCCGTTGAATTCCGGCTCTTACATTTCGTTCCACTGAAAAGAATTTATCAGAAGCGACCGGATGACAATTCTCCCAAGAGAATCACAGTAGCGGAGGAAACGCCCGTGTCCTCGGTTGTTAGAAGCGCCAATCCAACCGTTTATGGTGGCCTGCATAACCCGCTCGAGTTTGCAGGACTAACAGCACCTGCCCCCGACCTTCCCGACTATCAAGAAAAAGGACTAAATCAATTTCTTACGGCGGTGAATGTATTGGCTTCTCACTACCAGCAAGAGTTGATGGTCTATCCTTTCATTGGAGAATTGGCCTATGACAAATCGTTCTCGAAAGACGAGCAAAATCACCAGCGAAAATATGCTTGGGTGAGCATTCAATCGCGCCAATCAACCGCACATTGTTTTATCCTCGAACTGGCACGAGTCGAAGGGCGACAAATTGCAACGCTATTCATCAAAGCGCCTCAAAAAGTTTCCAGCCCGCTACAAGAAAAACTGACTGAATCTTTGAATAAAAATAATGGGCATTTTAACCCTGACAACTTTTCATGCGATTTAGCAGAAAAAGTGGAAACACTTCGGCATTCCAGTTTGGGCGTAAAAGAAGGGGAAAGCGAGAAACGAAGGGCTTGGCGTGAGATTTATCACTGGGCAAATAGGATGGCTTCTGTGCTAGAGAACCTGAGATTCAAGATATGAGTGGTTCTGCTCCGACTTCATAAGAGTAAAATCGTTAGATAAGCAACCAATTCTCATTGAATTGGTCGGCTAAAGATTGCGGCTAAACAAGCGTCTTTGCAAAGAAGCGGATTCGAGGTCATCTGAAACAGTAGGAGTTTCTTGTCGCTCTGGCTTCAACCTGGCGGCGGCTTTTTTCTTTGGCAGATTGGCCGGCGATCCTCGGTCATTACGAATACGTTCCAGCAAGGCCACAGCCGGTTCATAGTCGCGCCCTTCTCGTCGCGCCAATGCCGCTTCGGTCGGCACGAGTTCGCCGCGAAAGGCTTTCGCTAAAATGGATTGTTGCAACTTGTCCACCTGCCCTTTGGCGCGTTGGTAGCGGGCTTCCAATTGGTCGGCCAGTTGAAACATTGCTTCGATGCGACGGACGAGTTCTTGTTGCTCAGCGAGTGGCGGTACTGGCGTAGGAAAATTCTTGATATCTCTCACATTGAGGTGTGGTGATGCGCTTCCACCTGTCAATTCTCTAACTTGTGTAAGTATTTCTGGGCTGTTTAGCCAGTACATCAAAAACGAGGATGAATAAGAATGATTCGTTCGCATTAACATCATTCGCTGCCCTAAACATAACTTTACGTTTGATGGGATAATGCAAGCAATTCCTAAAATCCCTCCTTCTCGACTATACAAAACATCGCCCGGCATAGGGGTAAGCCTTTCAATTCTACGTTGATAGGTTTCCTCAGAAACAAATCTGACTTCAGTAAGATCAAGAAACCCAGGCTTGAAATTTGTAGTTCGGACGCAAATATGACCAGAATCTGCCCACTTAGGCGTCGAATGAGGGCAATCAACAACAGCCTCACAAATTGATTCGAGCGAACACCACTGCCAAGTTTCAGGGATTTCAAAAAGAGATGTTGCCGTCTCTTGCTTATTCTCTTTTTGAAATCGTTCCTCATTCTCTGAATACTTATTACGCCAATCAACCGTCAATTCTCCCGAACACGCCGCCGCCAGCACGGCCTGCCGAAAGCGTTTGAGGATCACGGGAATTTTCGCCAGTCGTTGCTGACAAGCTTCCACTTTGCCGAGCAGCGTTTCCAGCCTGGCTACGATGCGGCGTTGTTCGGCGAGAGGAGGTAAAGTAAAGATTAGTCCTGATAGTTTTGTCGCGTTGCAATTAGGCTGAGCCGAACCTGAGATATTTTCAGAAATCTGATCCCAATATGATTTTGATTGGAAGAAACAAGCAAGGAACTCAGGCAAAACGCTTAAAGAAGGTCTGACTCGAATCAGATAAGAAGCGAAGACCGTCACAGGGCAAGACTTGATAAGAAAACTCTTTCCGGTAGTTGCTCCGGTTCTGGCAAATACGAGATCTCCCGGCGTTAATTCATAGTTTGAGATTTTGTTTTCAGGAATCGCACAGTATGGAACGGTTTCCCAATTGACAGAACCATTTTGAATATCAGTTATCCTGAGATACTTTGGCCCCTTCGGCTCCTGAATCGCGCTGGCAGTGTATCCATAGCTTATATTATCAGAGACTTGCCCAACATTAGCCTCACCCCATCCTTCAGGCAATTGACTCATGCAGCAACGCCCTCTTCTTTCTCAATCAACGCAATGATCTCGCGCAAATCATCCACCACAGCTTCGAGTTCGGTGATGGCTTCGCTCGCCAAATCCTGCGGCTCTGGCAAAGTGTCAGCATCTTCCAGCGATTCATCCTTGAGAATTGGAATATCAAGTTTGTAATCACGAGCTTTGATTTCGCTGATATGAAACTTGCGGAAGCGGGTGCCTTCTCCTAAATCTGCGCGCTCGCTCCTGCCGTTCGGGTCTGCGCCGTAGCATTTTTCAAAATCGGCAAAATGTTCATCTGACAACGGGCGTTCTTTTTTCGTCACGCCCGGCACGTTGGAGCGTCCGTCATAAATCCAAACGTTTTCGGTCGGGAAGCCTTTCTGCAAAAAGATGACGTTGGCTTTGACGCCCTGGCTGTAGGGCGAAAACGTGCCGCGCGGCAGCCGCAGAATCGTATGCAGGTTGCAATCCTTCATCACGATTTCAAAGACTTCGCCGGCTTTGTTTTCAAACAGACAATTGTCTGGCAACACAATCGCCGCGCGACCGCCATCTTTTAGAATCGTCAAAATGTGCTGCACAAAATTGAGTTGTTTGTTGGAAGTCTCAATCGTGAAGTCTTCGCGTTCGGGCACTTGATTTGCGCCCTTCGTGCCAAACGGCGGATTGGTCAGAATGCAATCAAAGCGGCGACTATCAGGCACTTCGTAAATCGTATCGCCGAGTTTGATTTCGGGTTCGAGTCCGTGCAGATACAAATTCATCAACGCCAACCGTCGCGGACGCGGCACTAATTCCTGTCCGAAGTACGTTCCTTTACGAATACGCTTCGCCACATCGCGTTCAATCGCGCCGCCTTTCGTTTGCTCCATCAGCCATTCGTAGGCAACGACCAGAAACCCACCCGAACCGCAAGCCGGATCGCAAATCGTGAAATCTTTATTCACACGCGGATCAGGTTTGATGCAACGCACGATAGATTGAATCAACACACGCGGCGTGAAGTATTGCCCTGCGCCTTTCTTGCCTTCACTCGCGGCTTTTTCCAGTAAGCCTTCAAACGCTTCGGCTTTGACATCAACATCCAACGACGTCCATTCGGTGTCATCAATCAGGCTGATGAGTTTTTTCAGATTGACGGGATTGCTGAAGCGCGACTGCGCCCCTGCGAAAATGTCGCCGAGCAACCCAGGTTGTTTGCCCAGCGCACGCAACGCATCCTGATAGTGTTCGGTAAGATCAGTACCCGCCAGGCTTTTTAACTTCGGCCACGAACAGTCCAATGGCTTCTTTTTCTCTTTGTTGTCTTCGGTGTCTTCCGGTGTTTTTATCTCAATGGCGGAAAGGTCAATGCCGCGCTCATCCGCCATTTTTAGAAACAGCAGATACGTGATCTGTTCGATGTAATCGCCGTAATCAATGCCATCGTGTCGCAGCGTGTGGCAGAAGCCCCACAGCTTTTGTACTACGTCGCTCAATGTTGTTTGCTCCCTCTTTCGTAGTTGTTTGTGTTGCTGCCATCAAGCGGCAATCGCTTCGTTAATTTGTTTGAGAATTGCTGGCAGATTGTTGCTGAAAACGCGATTCGCTTTTCCCCATCCACCAAAACGAGTGAACACGGGCAATTCCTCAAAGTCTTCCTGTTCAATCGAAAGATTTTCAATCAAGTGGGCGCGAATGCGTTCCAGCCATTGGCGCTGTTCATCGGTCACCCCATCAGCAATCGTCAGCCGTTGCAACGCTACATTCACACGCTCTTCTGCGGTTAGCAAAGGAGCCTGCTCCTGCGCCGCGTGTTTGACCATCGAAATGATGTCTACCAGTGCTTTGTCGTACCGAACCCGATGCGCTTTTTGCAGATTCTGAATCGTGAACCGCTCCGTCGTCGCCGCGAGTTTTTGCCGGAGTTCCTGCAAAGCATTTGTGCCCCAATCCTGCGGACGATCCAGCAAAATCTGAATCGCTTCGACCTGCGCGGAATTCTCTTTCACAAAACGCGAAAACGCAATCAGATAGTCTTCCGGCTTGTACTCCCTGCCATCCAAACCACGCACCAACCATTCGGAATTGACTGTGTCTTCGGCTTCGTAGGCGACGAGGAATGTGCGTTTAGCGCGTTGGTAATTCACCAGCAACTGCTGGAATTTGTCATCGCGCAACAGCTTCATCGAGGTGGTAAAACTTTGCTGCAAATTATGCGCAAGCTCGTTCGCATATTTGCCCATATCGCCTTCGGGAATGTAATTGGCGAACGCTTCGCGCGCCTCGCCCGACATTTCCTTTTCGATGCGTTGCAGTCGTTTGCTCAGCACGCGAATGTTGTAATCCCGGTCGCGGTTCGCCCAAATGTCTTCAATGACTTGTTTGATCGTGCGTGTCTCGCGTTCCGGCGGCTCGGCAGTGATCGCCGTCGCTTTGCGAAAATATTCGAGCAGTGTGCCGTCAAAACAATCAAAGACAACGAAGTGCGATTTGTCCGAAAACTTCTCGCCTTTGCGCGTGCCGCGTCCGAGCATTTGCTCAAACAGAATGCGCGACTTGACGGGACGCAGAAACACGATGAATTCCAGGTCGGGAATGTCTACGCCAGTTGTGAGCATGTCTACGGAAACGACGATGCCGGGTTCCGGGCGATTGCGAAATTCGCGGATGCGTTGGAGCGGACGATCTACGCGGCCCGTAATTTTCTGGACGAACGAATCGCCACGCCCAAACACCTCACGGGCAATATTGACAAGGTTGTCGGCGTGCGATGTATGCGGCAGATCATTCACGGCAAAGATCAACGTTTTCGGGAAGCGCCCAAATTGCTGTTCGTGTTCGTCGCAGTATTGGCGCAGTTCTGCGAGAATCTTGCGATTGGAATCAGGTGCCGTGATTTTGCGTTCGACATCGGCTGACTCAAATTGTCGTTCATCTTCCAGTTGATCTAATTGTTCTGCGCCTGTTCTTGGATCAATTATGCCAATCTGCTCGCCTTCGTTGAGGAAGACTCCGTTGATGCGCACGTCCGAACTGATTTTCACGACATCGTAATCTACGAGGAAGCCCTCTTTGACGGCGCGTTCGTATTCATAACGAAAGACGACATCCTTGAAATAGGCTTTGGTGTGCGCGGCAGGCGTGGCCGTCAGCCCAATCTTGATCGCATCAAAATGGTCGAGTGTTTTGCGCCACACCGAAAGCTCGCCCGTCGTGTAGCCGCGATGACATTCGTCCGCAATGATCACATCGAAAGCGTGAATCGGAATTTCAAGTTTGTCGGCGTCAT